>JBKEEC010000102.1:0-2750 GCA_047975785.1 Sphingomonadaceae bacterium
ACACAATCGACGCCTTCTTGGGTGACAAGGGCTATGATGCCGATGCCATCCGCGAGGAGCTGGAAAAAGCAGACGTAGAGGCCGTCATCCCCGCCAAAAGCAACCGCATTGACCCGGCCCCTCATGACCCGGAGAAATACAAATGGCGCAACCATGTCGAGCGCCTGTTCAACAGGCTGAAAAACTGGCGGCGCATCGCTACACGCTATGACAAGACCAAGGACTCATATCTTGGCTTTGTCTGTATGGTTGCTGCCCTCATGAGAATACCCTTTGACCACGAAGCCTAAACACCTAGTCGTATCGCTTGTAGGAGAGTATTACTCACCCATGGAGAAACTAAATGGCAAAATATTCGACTGATGGACGATCGATTTCTGAGCGCCTGGCTGCGCTTTCGACATCCATTCTTTCCGATGCCACTGGCGGTGTCGGGGTGCTTGCCCCTGGACTGGTACGCTATAGCGGTAGTGGTACCATTGCCGGGCGTGCAAGGACCGCGGACTGTGCAGAAGGATCAGTGCAGGCGATTTTTGCCGCGCTGGAGGATGCACAGGCAGGCGATATCCTGATTGTGAAAGCGCCGGGCAAATCTGCCTATCTGGGTGACATGTTGGCAACCAACCTCCTGCATCTCGGATTGGCGGGAGCTATTATCGATGGATTCGTCCGTGATCGGGCTACTATTTCATCTATGCCAATCAGTTTCTTTGGGCGTGGGGTATACCCGGTTAATCTTCGCCGCAGAGAGCCAGGCGTTGCGATGAAGCCTATTTCCGTTGGCGAGGTGGAGGTCGCAGTAGGTGACTGGATTGTAGCCGATGATGATGGAGTCCTGGTGTTGCGTCCCGATCAGGTCGAAGCGGCCATCGCCAAGGCGTTGGTGGGAGAGCAGATCGAAAAACAGATACGTGAATACTTGCGAAATGGCCTGGCAATGGAAGAAGCTATATCACATGCAGTAAAAGACGTAACCGGCTGACGGGGGCTCTCATTTTCTGCATGCCAGCTGGAAGCAAATTGGCTAATATCGTAAATTTTCCATTGTTTTTATTTGATTTTTCTCAGAACCTTGCCCTGGAATAGCTTTAATTGTATACGTGACGTTTAATAATGGCGTCACCTTCAATCTACCAGCCGTCTGGATTGGCCAGTCAGAAGTGGATTCAGGGGCGGGGAGATCACCATGAAATACAAGGTTTCGGTAATGGCCGCAGTCGTGCTTGCTTTTCTGGCTCCGCCTGCTTCTGCCGAATTGTCTGCAAAAGACAGCCAGCCGACGCGGCCGAACTTTCTTGTGATTGTAGCGGATGATATGGGCTTTTCCGATCTTGGGGCATTTGGCGGCGAGATATCCACTCCTAACTTGGATTCGTTGGCTAATCGCGGAATACGGTTAGCGAATTTTCATGTAGCTCCGACCTGTTCACCGACACGGGCCATGCTCCTTACGGGGCGGGATCAGCACACGGTGGGCCTGGGTCTGATGGCTGAGATTCCGATACCAGGCCCGAGACCGGCAGGACATGAAGGGTATCTCACCACCAGGGAAACTATTGCAACCCGGCTGCGCGATGCAGGCTACACGACCCTGATTGCCGGGAAGTGGCATCTGGGCGATCAGCCGGGCCGCTGGCCTGAAGACCGCGGTTTTGATAGGTCGTATGTGCTGCACCAGGGGGGTGGTAATCACTTCGGGCTCGACCAGTTGGAACCCGCCGTCAGTTCACCCTTGGGGAACACTTTCAGCCATGATGGCGAATGGACCCATTATCCAGTGGGAGCCTACTCCGCAGATGAATTTACCAACCGGATGCTGGGTTTTCTCCGTGACAATGACGCAAAAGACCAGCCCTTCTTTGCCTATCTTGCCTTCACCCAGCCACACTGGCCATTGCAGGCGCATGCGGCCGTCATCCAGCATTATCGTTCGATGTATGATGACGGCCCTCGTGCATTGGAGCAAAGCCGACGCGAACGCATGGCTGCACTTGGTTTTGCGATAGATACTGATGATGCGAGTCTTGTCGAGGGAGAAGATTGGCAATCCTTGCCTCAGGATGAGAGAGACCGCGCAGCGACGGAAATGGAAGTCTACGCTGCAATGATTGAGGAGATGGATCGCAATGTGGGGCGTGTTATCGCTGAGTTGGACCGCGCTGGTGAACTTGAAAGCACTGTGATTATTTTCATGTCCGACAATGGCGCCAGTGGTTCGAGTTTTTCCGAAGTCCGTAGCATTTATACCAATCTGGGTACCGATCCATCGGTGCTCGCATCTCTCGACACAGCCAGTTCGGCTCCCTCTGCTATCGGCGCGCCAGACAGTTTCGCTGTCTATGGTTCTCAATGGTCGCAGGCCGCGATGTCTCCCTCACGGTTGTACAAGGGTTTCACCAATGAAGGTGGCATCAGGTCTGCTGCCTTTGTTTCTGGTCCGGGCATTCAGGGCGGCACCATCAGTGATACTCTCCTGTCGGTGCGGGACATTTACCCTACCTTGCTTGATCTGGCCGGTGTTGCCCATGAAGCTGATTCTACCGATGGCGGTGCTCGCTCTTGGCTGCCTATGATTTCCGGATCAGCGACTAGGATCCGCAACCCGAATGAGATACTGGCAATGGGATTTAACGGCAGGCGGATGATTGCACGCGCAGATGGCTGGAAAGCGATTTATTCTGCGCCAGCCTCTCGTGGGCTGCACCGGGGGGCTCCCGTTTGGCAACTTTACAATCTGAACGAGGATCCCT
>JBKEEC010000103.1:0-2341 GCA_047975785.1 Sphingomonadaceae bacterium
CACCCGAAGTTTTTGACTTCTGATAAAATTCACGGAGGAGGATCAAATAGTCGCCCAGATATGCCACGGCATCGTACATGTTCTGGCATTCTGAGTCGGATAGATGCCTGATTTGATCAAGATCGACGACTTTGCGTAGTTCGTCGATAAACTCTGCCTCGGTGAAATCGGTTGGCAGGCTGCGGGCAAATTCCAGCAAATCCATCACGTATCTCCTTAATCTTGTGCCGCACTCATCGGCGCCGAAGTGGGGCGTTCAAATATGCATGATCCTGTTGGTGGTTATCGGTCGCCCTTCAACTCTGTCTCGGTTGGCAGGATGCCAGCTTCGACGAGGGCGATTTCCAGTTCGTTTGCCTTTTCCTTCTGATCGGGGAAGCGGGACAACACGTTGGTTTTCTGAGTGGCGACGGCTGTGCCATTGCCGATGCGCCATGTCAGCGCGAAGTCGGGCAGGACGCGCGGGTTAATTTCCTGTGGGAACCAGCCGATCCATCCATCCCATGCACGATTCCAGAATACGCGGTCGTAGGTTGCGTATGAATTTCCGACTGAAACCATGCGCGGTTCACGCCATTCGACTATGTTGCGGATCACGGAAAGATATTCTTGAAGCGTCAGATTTTCGTGAAGCTCCAATGGTGTGTAAAAGCCAAGGCTGATGTTATCAAAGCGATTTTCTTCCAAGCCACCAGAATAATTGCATGTCGCGGTAACATCGAGTGAGGTTTCATTGTCTATCTGCTTGCTTGTTGCTAACGCACTTACTGAAAAGCGCGCATCTGAGGCTCCGCGTGACCTTAAAAAGGAGAGGTGTTCATTCTTGTTCCGCAGTATTTCGAGTGGGTTGCCGTTTTCTTGTTCCTCTTGGGTTCGAACCACAATCCAGTTTTCAAAATATGGGCTTAGGCCGACAAAGCTTGAGATCAGGTAGTGAAAGCGGCCAAGACCATAGGTCAGCGTTTCTTGCCCAGGACTAAAGATTGCACTTAGATGCGGCGCATCCTGCTTTGGGCGCGGTCTTTGCCGCATCTGCTCATAGATTTGGCGTTCTTTTTCTCTTAGCAGGCTTTCCTTATCCATCAGCTATCCTCCCAATAACCATAATCCTCTTCGCCAGAGGCGTAGAGTTCGCGTACAAATTGGGTGCCGCTCGGGGCGAGGTCGTAAGGCACATGACGATTGTCGATCTGATTCATATTCATGTCGCCTCGCATTTTTATGAACTGCCACATGACTTCCTGATCGCTGAACACCCATTCAAGCGTGGTTCGAGGCCATTCCCCAATGAATGTATTATACTGATTGCTTAGCTGCTTGTTCTTGATCTCAAAAGCGTATTCAAGACTGCGGAGCCAAGGTTTTTTGGGGTTTGGGTAAGTATAAGCATCGTCCTTACCAATCAAATCCTCATCCAGAAAATCCCGATACCCCATCTTGCATTCGTAAAGCTTGCACTGCGCATAATCGAGACCATCCCAAGCCGCCGCTTTGCCCCGACGCCATTCCCATTCCTCAATCTCTATCGTCAGCCGTCCCGACGTGTCGTCTGACCGATAGCCGAACCACGGCACAACATAATGCTGATACAGTGAGCCACGCGCCTTAGGGGTTGCTTTACGAACCGGGCCGCCGTCGAAATGCTGCCAAACAGCCTTCCCTTCGACCGCTGGTTTGCAATACGGACAATCCTGCTGCTCGGTATCGTCGCAGTTCTCTTTCTGCTTGGTCTCGCTGGCGATCATCGCCTCCATGGCCGTGCGCAACGCCGAGTTATTCGGGCGCTTGGGCGGGGTTTGCTCGGATTCGGGTTCCGGCTCGGGGCCGCCGGACATGATATCGGGCAGGTCAATGCGCCCGCGCCGCAGCTCTTCCTCTTCCTGAAGGTTGCGCAGGGCGACCGTTGCCCCACCCGCAGCCAGGATACCCATGCCCCAATAGATCAGCGGAATTGCAACCATATTACCACCAAATAGTTTCGGCTGTGCCGTTTCGGATGTTCTGATATTTCAGCAGGGACCAAAAGTCCTCGAATGGATCGTCGGCGGGACCGGGCCTTGCCTTGATCTTCTGCCAGAAGGGTTGCCTATGAATCAAAACCCGCACGTAAACGCGGTACTAACCCCATCCCAACAACTCTGCCTCGGTTGGCACGAAGCCAGCTTCGACGAGGGCGATAACCACATCGAATCCCTTCTCTTACTGATCGGGGACGCGGGAACAGACGAAGGTATCCAGACTGGCGACGCCACTGCCAATGCCCAACCGCCAGGACAGAGCGAACACGGCCAGCACCCGCGCGATGAGATCCACTCCCAACCACCCGAACCAGCCAACCCAA
>JBKEEC010000104.1:0-3784 GCA_047975785.1 Sphingomonadaceae bacterium
CAATGGCGCAGTTATCTTACCCATACCAGACGCCGTTCCGAACATACAGTGCGCGCCTATCTCGCCTGTGCCGAGAGATATATCCATCGCACGGATGCGCAGGGCTGGGAGGCCATCGCCAATGCGCCAGCCACGCAAATTCGGAGCTATCTTGCAGCCAGGCGAAATGATGGACTGGGCAATGCAAGTGCTGCCCGCGAATTATCAGCTCTGAAAGCCCTTATGCGTTTCGCACGTGAGCAGACCGGAGCCAGCAATACGTCTCCTCCGCGAATACGCGGGCCGCGGATCAAAAAGGGACTGCCCCGCCCTGTTACCCCTGATGATGCCATCAATCTGGCCGATCTGGTCAATGAAAATGCCCGCAATGACTGGATTGGCCTGCGTGACAGAGCGGTTTTGCTGCTACTCTATGGTGCCGGGCTACGCATTTCCGAGGCCCTGTCCCTGAAGGGCAAGGATATGCCTCTGGGTGATCAGATTGTCATTACGGGCAAGGGAAACAAGCAGCGCGTGGTGCCGATCCTGCCGGTTGTTCGTAAAGCCGTTCAGGATTATCTGGATAGCTGCCCCTGGCCGATTGATGAGGAAAACGCGATATTTCGCGGTGTCAAAGGAGGGAAACTTTCTGCCGGCATGGTCCAGAAAGCAGTGGCAGGAGCGCGTCAGGTTATGGGGCTTCCTGAAACCGCCACGCCCCATGCACTGCGCCACAGTTTTGCCACGCACCTTCTGGGGGCTGGTGCGGATTTACGTTCATTGCAGGAATTGCTTGGCCATGCCAGCCTTGGGTCAACACAGATCTATACCAGAGTCGATACAGCAACCTTGCTGGAGACCTATCGCTCCGCCCATCCCCGTGAACAGAAACCCCGTGATCAGAAATCAGGGCAGTGATCAGTTTTCCGTGGCTCTGGCCGTAGCTGTATCAACCGCACGTTGCACAGATGTGTAAAAAGCCCGCCGTTCGGCCGATCGTTCGGCATCCGTTGCGCTTGGCCAATTGCTATTGCTTGCAATAACCAGGCTCCGTGATGGATCTATGAAAATGCCCTGTCCGAAAATCCCTTGCGCAGCAAAGCTGCCATCGGAATAGGTCCACCACTGAAAGCCATAGCCCCGCTCCGGATCGCCTATATCCGCCTGTTTTCTTGTAGCCATGGCCAGCCAGTCATCAGGCACGACCTGATGGCCTCCTGCCACGGCCCCATCAAGAATGAATTGTCCGAAACGAGCATAATCGCGGGTTGCAGACTGAATACAGCATCCTGAAATCTCATTGCCGCTTGCGTTCAGTATCCAGCTTGCATCCTGCTGCATACCGTAGGGCTTCCAGATTTTTTCAGACAAATACTCTGACAGGTTTTTTCCGGTTGCCTCACTGACCAGCACGCCGATCAGATTGGTTTCTCCGGTTTTATAAACCCATTTACTACCGGCAGGCACCTCGCGTGGCAGGGTGCGCATATAGCTGACAGTCACATCCAGCCCATCTGCGGGTTTGTGATTATTGAACTTTGCAACATCGGATGCGGGATCGGAATAGTCCTCGTTCCATGCAATGCCGCTTGTCATGGTCAAAAGCTGGCGAACCGTAACATCATCATAGGGTGACCCACGCAATCCTGCGATATAATCTGTCACCTTGTCATCGAGGCTACGAATATATCCATCCTTGATCGCGGCCCCGACCAGAGTGGATGTAATACTTTTTGCGACAGAAAAGCTTGTCCAGCGCCCGTCAGGGCCAAAATCCAGACCGTATTTTTCCAGCACGATCCTGTTATCATGAAGGATAACCAGCCCTGCCGTTCGCTGATGTGCCATATAGGCATCTATATCAGTGCTGATGAGCAAGGCCGGGCCTGACTCAAGGGCATGAACCGCTTTCCCCGCCTGTATTTCATGTGAACGTGCCAGTAGTGGAATAGAATCAAGCGCACGAAATGCAGCATCGCGTTGCTCAATATTCCAGAACAAGACATCGCTATTGGTCGGCATGGCTGCAAGCAGCGCGCGGGTATCACGTGGTAGCAGGAACCAACCTGCAAGAGCCAGTACAAGCACGGATGCAATCAAGGCCAGAATACTTTGGAAAACCCGCTTTTTCATAAATCTGCGCTGTGTCCTTACCGCTTTTCCAGAGTGACCTGATGAACGTTGATACCGCCGCCGCGAAACCCGCCTTCGCAATACATCAGATAATAGCGCCAGAACTGGCAGAATCGTTCATCAAAACCGGCGGGCAGCCGTTCTTCACTGACAGCATTATCAAAATTGGCCCGCCAGATTTTCAGAGTCTGCGCATAGTCCTGCCCGAATGAGATATGATCTTTCCAGTGCAGGCCCCGTGCCTGTGCCAGTTCACGAAACTCATTTTCCCAGATCAGCATACCGCCCGGAAAAACATAGGCCTGTATAAAGTCAGGCGCGTGCTGATACCCTTCGAACAGGGCGTCCTGCATGGAGATATACTGAAGGGCCGCCCGCCCGCCAGGTTTCAGGCAATGCGCTATGCAGTCAAGAAAATCAGGCCAGTATTCCTTGCCCAGAGCCTCCACCATTTCGACGCTGTAAATCCCGTCAAACTGTTCAGTAACATCGCGATAGTCCTGGTTGCGAAATTCCAGATTTCGATATTCAGCATAATGACGACGCGCCCAATCCAGTTGCTCATCCGAAAGGCTT
Source organism: Sphingomonadaceae bacterium (assembly GCA_047975785.1). Taxonomy (GTDB): domain Bacteria; phylum Pseudomonadota; class Alphaproteobacteria; order Sphingomonadales; family Sphingomonadaceae; genus JACXVD01. The sequence goes on from JBKEEC010000104.1 coordinate 2,689, forward strand.
ATGGCGACAATATCTGCATCAAAATTTTGGGCAAACTGTGCTGATAAACTACCCCACCCGCACCCGATCTCCAGCAGACGGCTATCCGGAGCAGGAGCGATCCGCTCCATAATCCGGGTCATTTTTCTGTTCTGGGCCACCTCAAGTCCGGTCCCTGCCTCATTCGCCTCTGCCACATTCGCTTTTGCAAATATCGCGCTGGAATACGTCATTCCCGGATCAAGCCATTCACGATAGAAATCATTGCCGAGATCATAATGGGCGCGGATATTTCTCTCTGACCCCTTATGGGTGTTTCGGTTAAACCAGTGAGTGATTTTCGATATGCGCCGGAATATCCCCTTGGCCCGCGCAATATCGGCAAGACTTCCTGCATTGGCCGATACAAGGGCAAAGACCTGCACAGGATCAGGACTATCCCATTCACCTGCCTCCCAGGCCCGATACCAGCCCACCGACCCATTGCTATAGAGCCGCAGGACAGCGCGCCAGTCATGCAGCCGAAGCTCGGCATTGAAGCCGGGACCATGCCCGCCAAGAACGCGCACTGTCCTGTCCGGAAGATGCGCGACCAGCGAGCCATGAAGGATATTTTCATGAACGCGATCGACGATTTTATCGAAGCCTGGTCCCAGATATCGTGCCAGAATACCACTGGCCGGAGAGAATTTATCTCCCCCTTTCAGCAAATCACTTCCGCGAATGGCATCCCCGGTCCTCATGACACAGCTATGCCGGTTGAAGACCAGACGGACAAGGAGCAAGTGGAAAAGAAGTAATTTCTAAGGCTTTTCGATAAAAGCATGCAGCCACTTTTATGAGAATAGCCTCAGAACATTGGCCGACCACAATTATAGTCTTGAAGCTCCACTGTTCCGGCTGAAAAAATTCCGCGATAGCGCTGGTCATCCTGAGCCAGATAGCTCAGATATTCCTCGATATTCGGATAGCCATCGCCATCGCCATCGCTGTTGGCATCCCATACATTGGGGTTGGTGTTTTTGAAGCGGTTTTCCCAGTCATCTGGCATACCGTCATTATCAGAATCAGCTTTCGGCCCCCCCGTGTTTGAAAGCCGGGCAAAGCCCCCTGATGC
>JBKEEC010000105.1:0-14673 GCA_047975785.1 Sphingomonadaceae bacterium
GATCATGATGAGCGGCATCCATGATTTCAACCCGCGCGCCTATGGCTTCCCAGAATCCGGCCAGTTCTGCCAGCGGAGCAGCGGGGGTGCCCTCAGGTGGCGTCAAAATGCACCAGCGATGACGGAAAAGATGAGCGAATCCGGCATCCGGTCCGCTATTTTCCGTGCCTGCTACCGGATGGGCCGGGATAATGACATTATCGGGCAAGGCCGCCTGAAGATCACGGGTGACAGTTTGCTTTGACGAGCCGACATCGCTAACCAGCGCATCAGGGCTGATCGTGGATGCAATGTCACGTGCAGCGGCCTGCATCATCCCTACAGGCACGCAGAACAGCACCAGATCTGCATTCGAAACTGCCTCTTGCGCGGTTTCGCACACAATATGGGCCAATGCCCTTTTGCGGGCACGCTCACGCACTTCCGGCACATTGTCATAGGCGCTGACCCGTGTGCCGGGCATAAACTCCTGCACCGCGAGGCCAATCGATCCCCCCAGCAGGCCAAGCCCGATAATGGCGACATGGTTGAAGCTCATTGGGCCGGCTCTTGGGCCGCCCCAGCCATTTCGCGCAAGGCGAGTGTGATGTCATCCATTTGTTGCGCCGTGCCAATCGTGATGCGCAAAGCCTGTGCCAGACCCTGTCCGGGCAGGTGCCGCACGGCATAGCCACGATCCATCAGGCCCTGAAATGCCGCTTCGGCACTCAGGGCGCCTTCAAACAATACCAGCACGAAATTGGCCTTGCTTGGCACCGGGCGGATACCATGATTACCCATGGCATCCAGCGCAGCGACAAAACGTGCCCGCTCGGCAAAATTATGCGCACGACTGGCCTCGACAAAGGCCTGATCCGCCAATGCTGCCTCCGCAGCGGCCTGGCCATGAGAAGAAACATTGAATGGCCCGCGAATACGGTTCAGCATGTCAACAATCGCAGCAGCGCCGGTCGCCCAGCCCACCCGCTCTCCGGCAAGGCCATAGATTTTGGAAAAGGTGCGCGTCAGCAGAACATTGTCATATGTTTTGGCCAGCTCCATCCCGCCATCATCGTCACTGGCTGCAATATATTCTCCATAGGCCTGATCCAGCACGAACAACACATTGGAAGGAATGGAAGCATGAAGCCGGGCCAATTCAGACGCGTTAAGAAAACTGCCGGTAGGGTTATTCGGATTGGCCAGAAAGATAACGCGGGTCTTGTCCGTTATCCGCGCCAGTAATGCGTCAATATCGGTTCCGAAATCCTTGTCCGGCGCCTCCACCGGCATGGCTCCGCAGCGCCGGGCAGCAATATCATAAACCGAAAAGCCGTAACGCACATACAGCACTTCATCGCCCGGTCCGGCATAGGCCTGAGCGGCAAGATTCAGCAATTCATCCGAGCCCGTGCCGCAAATAATGCGTGCCGGGTCAATATTATGCAATGCGCCCAGTGCCCGCCTTAACCCCGTGCTGTCAGGGTCAGGATAGACCGCCGCGGATTGTGCCTGCTGTATTGCCGCCAGAGCCAGAGGGCTGGTCCCCAGCGGGTTTTCATTGGCGGAAAGCTTGACAAGCGGCCGTCCGTCATCGCTGTGCGATTTGCCCGGAACATAGGCATGGATGCTTTCGATCCAGGGCTTGGCTTGCGGAGGAGAATTTTGCTCGGTCATACTGGCAGGGCGCATAGCGACTTTATTGGTCGAATCACAGCCTGATTCCCCATCTGATTGACAGTAAGCCTGCACTGCCCCATTTGCCGGCATCATGGCCACTCTCGCACCTGCCCGTATCTGCCGATTGCCGGACCCGCTGCCTCTGGATAGCGGGCAAATGCTGCATGATGTCGATATTGCCTATGAAGCCTATGGCGAGCTGGCATCGGACAGGTCAAATGTGATCCTGATCTGCCACGCCCTGACGGGGGATCAGTATGTCGCCTCTACCCACCCCATTACAGGAAAACCGGGCTGGTGGGATCGTGTTGTCGGCCCGGAAAAAGTAATCGACACCAATCGTTTCCATGTGATCTGCGCCAATGTCATCGGAAGCTGTCTTGGCTCAACCGGCCCGGCCAGTCTGGCAGCAGATGGCATGGCTTATGCGATGCGATTTCCTGTTATCACGATCCGCGATATGGTCCGGGCGCAGATTGCCCTGCTGGATATGCTGGAGATTGACCGGCTCCATGCAGTTATCGGTGGCTCCATGGGCGGGATGCAGACACTCAGCCTTGCTGCCAATTACCCTGACAGGGCCGAGCGCGTGCTGGCCATCGCCACGACAGCGCGCCACTCTGCCCAGAATATTGCCTTCCATGAAGTAGGGCGGCAGGCTATCATGGCAGATCCCGCCTGGCAGGATGGACAATATTACAGCAGCAATGTCGCACCGGACAAAGGGCTGTCGGTAGCGCGTATGGCGGCACATATTACCTATCTTTCCGAAGAAGGGCTGACCGAGAAATTTGGCCGACGGCTGCAGAACCGGGATAGCAAGAGCTTTGGCTTTGATGCCGATTTCCAGATTGAATCCTATCTGCGACATCAGGGGATCACGTTTACCGGCCGCTTTGATGCCAACAGCTATCTCTATATTACCCGTGCGATGGATTATTTCGATCTGGCTGAAGAGCATGGCGGGCGTCTGGCCGATGCCTTTGCCCAAAGCAGCGCCCGTTTCTGCATTATCAGCTTTGATACGGACTGGCTTTACCCGACATCGGATAGCCGCACGATTGTTCATGCGCTTAATGCGGCAGGGGCGCCGGTCAGCTTTGTCGAATTATCAGCCCCCTATGGACATGACAGTTTTCTGCTCGATGTTCCGGCGCAGGATCGGGTCATCAGGGGATTTCTGGAATGAGCCCTGCCGCACAGCAACTTCGCGCTGATCTGGCCATTATTGCCAGCCATGTCGCCCCTGCCAGCCGCGTGCTCGATGTGGGCTGCGGCGATGGTGCGTTGATGGCCGTTCTGCGCGATGATCATCAGGTGGATGCCCGCGGGCTGGAGATTGACCCGGTCAATGTAGAACTGTGCGTTTCACGCGGTTTGTCTGTCATTCAGGGCGATGCCAATCGCGACCTGTCCGATTACCCGGATGGAGCCTTTGACTACGCAATTCTGAGCCAGACCCTGCAAACCGCGCAGCGGCCAGACAGGATGCTTTACGAATTGCTGCGTGTCGGGAGACAGGCTTTTGTCTCTTTTCCCAATTTTGCCTATTGGCGGATGCGGTTTTCGCTACTCTTCCATGGCCGGATGCCGGTTACCCGGCATTTGCCGGTCAGCTGGTATGAGACAGAAAATATCCATCATCTGACCATTGCCGATTTTGAATCCCTGATCGGGCATATGGGTGTGAAAGTGGAAGCAAGCTGGTTTTTCAGCCAGGGAAAAGCGACCGGCGCATTTCACGCCAACTGGAATGCTGAACACGCGGTCTATCAGCTCAGCCGGTCATAGGGTCCGAACCATTGAGCACATGCAGAACAGAATCATCTCGAGCAAGGCACCACAGGCTCAATCCGGCCTGATGCGCCCGGCTGACAGCCATGCTGGTAGGCAGGGAAATGGTCACCAGAGTCGTTGCACCGGCGCGCACGGCCTTTTCCACGATTTCATAGGAGCACCGCGCGGTTGAGAGGATAAAGCCGGTATCGGCAGCCCTGTTGGCAAAGGACAAGGCGCCTATCAGCTTGTCCAGCGCATTATGCCGCCCGACATCTTCGCGCATATACAGTATACTGCCCTCTCTGGCACAGAAGGCCGCACCATGAGCGGCGCCCGTTACCCGGCCCAATTGCTGATGGGCCGGAAGGAGCGACAGCGCATGAAAAATCGTCGTGGCCGAAATGGCCTCATGTTCTCTGACCGGAGGAAGCGGGGCAGCCAGCGCATCCAGATTTTCTATCCCGCATAATCCGCAACTGCTTTCGGAAATACGGGTTCGCACACGCTCCTGCAAATGCTCAATCCCCAGCCCGCCTAATTGTGCACGGACAATCCAGCCGTTTTCCGTTTCGGCAATGTCGATTGCGGATAAATCCGCTGCCGATCGTGCCAGCCCTTCCGTAATGGCAAAGCCGATAGCAAAATCGGAGAGATCTTCGGGGGTGGCCATCATCACAGCATAGGACAAGCCATTAAATTCCAGCGCGACCGGCTCTTCTACTATCCAGTTCCGGGAGGCTGGCTTCAGGCTTCCATCTGCACGTATTTCCGTGATTTCCGGCAGGAGGGGCTGTGGCATATCAGTCATCTATCGGAAAATCATCAATCGGGGCAATGACGCCATATTCCTCTTTCAACGGAGGATGGGAGAGCGGCTGGAAATCAATCGGTTCAGGAGCGACCTGAGTATCAGGCAACCGGTCCAGCAAATTGCGCACCAGAGTCAGGCGCCCGCGTTTCTGGTCATTGAAATCCACCAGTGTCCATGGGGCATGGGTAGTATTGGTCTTGCGCAGCATGGCTTCTCGCGCCCTGGTGTAGTCATCATATTTTTCGCGCGCGGACAGATCTATCGGCGAGAGTTTCCATCGTTTGAGCGGATCTTCCAGACGCTCTTTCAGGCGTTCTTCCTGATTCTCCTGATCGGTTGTCAGCCAGAACTTGAACAGCAGAATGCCGTCATTGACCAGCGATTGCTCAAATACGGGTGCTTCATCCAGAAAGCGCCCGACCTCCTCTTCGGTCGCGTAGCCCATCACACGTTCTACACCTGCGCGGTTATACCAGCTCCGGTCAAACAGCACGATCTCTCCGGCTGCGGGAAGATGCGCCACATAACGCTGGAAATACCATTGGGTATTTTCCCTCTCGCCGGGTTTGGCAAGCGCAACCACCCGGCACTGGCGCGGGTTGAGTTTTTCGGACACCGCCCGGATTGCCCCGCCCTTGCCCGCCGTATCGCGCCCTTCAAACAGCACCACGATCCGCGCGCCGGTTATTTGTGCCCAGCGCGCCATGCTCACCAGTTCCTCCTGCATCGGCTCAAGCAGCTTCTCATAGTGTTTCTTGCCCAGCTTGCCCATTAGAGTTCCCCCTGTGATTCTCATGGTGTCATCCTGATGGTTCTCATTGAAAATAGTGAATGCCCCTGATATGGTTACAATTGCAACATGCCGGACGGTGCAGACATCATGACTGATTACGCCACGCTGCCAGAAATGGAAGCTTCTGTCTTTACTGCGCCGCTCAAGAAGCCGGACCATGTCGGGCCGGGATGGCTGGAGCCTGCGCAAACTGTCTATAGCACGCAGGACGATGAAATCTGGAATGATCTGTTTGCACGACAGATGCAAATTCTTCCGGGCAGGGCCGCGAGTGCTTTTATGCGCGGCCTTGAAAAGCTCGATATGGGACGTGGTGGCGTGCCCGAATTTGGCCTGTTATCCGAAGAGCTGGGCCGGATGACCGGGTGGAGCGTGGTGCCTGTTCCGATGCTCATTCCCGACCATGTCTTTTTCTGGCATCTGGCCAATCGCCGGTTTCCTGCCGGAAACTTTATTCGCACACGCGACACTTTCGATTACATTCAGGAACCGGATGTATTCCATGATGTCTTTGGCCATGTGCCGATGCTCACCGATCCGGTCTATGCGGATTACATGCAGGAATATGGACGCGCCGGATGGAAGGCCATGCGCTATAACCGGCTCAAGGCGCTGGGTGCGCTTTACTGGTATACGGTCGAGTTTGGCCTGATACTCGAAGCACCGGACGATATCAGGGCCTATGGGGCGGGAATCCTGTCCGGCCCCACCGAAATTGTATTTGCAACAGAAGCAGGCAGCCCGAACCGGATCATGCTTAATGTCGATCGTGTCATGAGAACCGATTATGTCATCAGCGATTTGCAACCGACCTATTTTGTGATCGAGAGCTTTGCAGACCTGTTTCATCATACGGTCGAGCGGGATTTTGACCGGCTCTATCAATCGCTTGGCCCCGCATTCACCTATGCCAATTCGGCAGTGATTGATGTGGATGACGTTATCCACCATGGCACACAGGAATATTTGCTGCGTGGTGGCAGGGGAAGCGGAGCGCAACCGGTATAACCCCCATTGCTATTTGTCCCGAAGCGATCATAAATCACCGGATTATGCATGCACCTGCTACTGCTGTTATTCCCTCGGACCTGTTGCTGCTTGCCTATCGGCAGGGGATTTTCCCGATGGCAGACGGACGGGGTGATGAAGAAGTCTAGTGGGTAGAACCGCGCGAACGGGCCATTCTCCCGCTGGATGGCTTTCATATGTCACGCAGCCTGCGCAAACGGGTTGCAAATGATTATTTTCACGTCACCTGCAATGCTGCCTTTGCTGAAATTATGCGCGCCTGCGCTGCACCGCGCGCTGAGAGCAAGGATACATGGATCAGCCACCGTATTGCCGCAAGCTATGAAGCCCTGCACGAAAAAGGTCTTGCCCATTCCGTAGAATGCTGGCGCGGCAATGTGCTGGTTGGCGGGCTGTATGGCGTTGCCTTTGATCGGGTCTTTTGCGGGGAAAGCATGTTTTCCCGGCACGCCAACGCATCAAAAGTGGCGCTGGCCTGGCTGGTAGCCATGATGCGCCATGCAGGATACAGACTGCTGGACTGCCAGTTCATGACGGATCATCTGGCATCCCTTGGGGCGATTTCCATCAGTCAGGCCGAGTATTGTGACCGTCTGGCCAAAGCGCAGAAGCCAACTGCCATGACGCTGCCGGAAGCCTATTCCTGGTTTGCTGATGGTGCCGGGGATGAGGGTGCCGGGGATGGCGAAGGGTCCGCTACAGGTGGAGGCGGCAGAGAGGCAGATGCGCCCGCAGCCGGATTGCCTGTTGATGGATCTTCGTCTCCAGGAAAGCGCATAGCGCAATCCTTGATCCAGACATCATAGACAGGATGCTCAACAACATTAAGCGAAGGTGAGTTCCTGAACAGCCAGCCGGAAAACACCTTGTTCCACTGGTCATCATCCCCACCGCGCTGCTGCACCAGCACCTGCACAAATGCCCCGGTTTCTGCCGGCATTTCCCAGGGCGGTGTTTTTTCGCAAGCATCCAGCCGGATAATCACATCGCCAATCCGGCGGGCTTCTCCGGGTTTCATATTGAGATCCTGCGAGAGATTATTGCGTTTGTTTAGCAGGCCGATAGTCGCAACCCGCTGATCCATCGGAGTTCCTGTCTGGTCAGCATTGTCTGCTGCCGGTCTGGCCCCTGCAGTTTGCAGATTTTTGGGTATTTCTGTCGCGGCGGGAGCAGGCTCAGGTGCCTCGGATTCAGAACATGCCGCCAGCAAGGCCAGCGGTAACAGGAGGGGTAATACCACAATGCGATGAAATTGACTCATCGGATTTTGACCAAGCCCGCGCGGTGTCTGAGCGTTTCAAACTGCTGATGCGTCAGCACCACTACAGTTTGGTATAACAGTGTAGCCCGCTTCATTTCAGGCATCCGGGCTCCATGACTGATAATCGCCTGTGGCCTTTGCCCGCTGCCCGCCCCGTTCCAGTGCCCCCGCAGGCCGATAGGCTGCCGATGTGCCTGTGACATTGGGGGTATATTCTGTTTCCCACACTCTGGCCGGGGGCAGATTGCTTTCGGGCACGGTATCATTGTCAAAGGCACCGTGCAGCCAGTTGTGCCATTCTGCCGGAACATGGCTGGCATCATTGATGCCTTTGTAAATCACCCAGCGACGCTGCCTGCCCAGAGAGTTTGGCTTGCGGGATCGGTAATACCGGTTTCCGAAAATATCGGTCCCCACTTCTTCACCTGTAAAAACCGTGTTGAGCCATGTGCCAAAAGTGGCACCATCCCACCAGCCAAAAATCTTTGTCAGAATATTCATGCCCTGCCGGTTAGCGGATTTGGCAGCACTAGCCAAGCGGGAAGCGCGCCGGGCCCGTGATCAATGCGCACTCTGCCATTGCGCTCCATCATAGCGGACCATATCCCCCGGACCAATGCCCAGTTCTGCAGCCCTGCCAGCGGGAATCTCCAGCACTGCACCCGCCTCGGCCTCTGAACTGACCGGGTCAAGCGAATAGGGTACTGTATTTGCTGCAATATTAATAATCCTCCCGTCTGGCCCGATAAAGATGATATCCAGTGGCAGCGGAGTGTTTTTCATCCAGAAACTGGCAATGCCGGGTGTATCACGCGGAAAAATCATGCCTTCATCCGGCCCCAGCTCGGTGCGGAACATCAGGCCGCGGGCCTGTTCCATAGGAGACAGGGCAACCTCAACCCTGAAATCATGCTTTTGCTCATGGGAGCCGACAGACAGAGGAATAATCTCAAGTCCCGAAACAGGGTGCCGTGCGGTTTGCGTCGCCTCTGCCCGTGTGGGTGAGGCGGAAGATGAAGCCGCCTCTGTCTGGGCCGAGCACCCCCCCGCAACCAGCATGGCCAGCGATACTGCCATCAATGTGGATCTGTTCACGAATAATCCTCTCTGGTTTCTGCCAGCCATTGTTCTGCCGAATCAATATCCCCGGCATCAATCACTGCCAGTATATGTTCCATATTATGACCCGCACGCAGCATGGCTGCTATGTGTTTTTGCCTGATGGAATGGTTTATCGGGTCCTGCTCTCCTGCCCCGCTGGCACACGGAGTAGCATAAGGGCCGAAACGGCGTTTCTGCGCCAGTCGCAAAGCTGATTCGCGCAGCCTGTATTCATCCATTTCCATCCCGTCGGATACCGACTGTGCAATACCGGCCTGGGCAAGTGCCTGGGAAACCCGCCGGGCACCATAGCCACGCCGGAGCAGATCACGGGCGCGCGAGCGCGCAAACCCGGCATCATCGACATAGCCGCATTCGACATAGCGACTGACCAATGCGCTCACATCCGGCTCTGATGGATCATCCCATGGACATTCACGCAATTTGCGCCGTAAATATGTCTCCAGCCGAAAGGCAGATGTGGCATAACGCGCAACATAGGCGAGCGCCAGCGCCTCAAGCCTCTGTTGATCCAGTGGCTTTCTGTCGCGTTTTGAACGGGAGCTGGCGGTATTTCTGTCATCCATTGGCCATATTCATGCCACACTCATGAGAAAATGGGAAAGGCTGATGGAACTGTCGAAGGTTTTTGACATGACCAAACCAGATCAAGGGCCAGAAACAGGCCATTATACGGGCTTCGCGACTATATTATGACAGATGACACAGCTCTGACACCGACACCTAATGATTGCCCGCTTCCGCGGCGTCGGTCGGATTTTGCCACTTTTTCTGAAGCAATTGACTATGCGGCACGCAGCGCGAAGGGGATGAATTTCCACGATATGCGCGGGACACTCAATTATGTCCTGACCTATGCCGAACTGCGAGAAACCGCGCTGGCCACGGCACGCAGGATGATTGCAGCCGGAATCAAAAAAGGGGATCGCGTGGCCCTGATCGCAGAAACCGTGCCGGAGTTTGCAGGTCTGTTCTGCGGCGCCGTCTATGCCGGTGCATGGCCGGTGCCGCTGCCCTTGCCGACCAGTTTTGGTGGCAAGGAAAGCTATATTGATCAGCTTTCCGTGCAATTATCCAGCGCTGACCCGAAAATTCTGCTCTATCCTGAAGAAATATCAGAAATGGCGCAGGCCGCAGCGGTCCGGCAGGGATGTGAAGGACAAAGCTGGGAAAATTTCGCCACGCGCCCCGATCCGGAGTGTGCGCTGCCCGCATCAGATCCGGATGATATCTGCTATCTGCAATATTCCTCCGGCTCCACCCGTTTCCCTACCGGCGTTGCTGTTACCCACCGGGCCTTGCTCAACAATCTGGCTGGCCATGCCATTTCGATGAAAGCCGGTGAAGGGGACCGCGTCGTAAGCTGGCTCCCATGGTATCATGATATGGGACTGGTGGGCTGCTTCCTGTCGCTGATATCCAACCAGATGTCTGTCGATTATCTCAAGACCGAGCATTTCGCCCGCCGCCCGCTTGCCTGGCTGGATCTGATCAGCCGGAATACGGGCACGACCCTGTCCTATTCACCCACTTTCGGCTATGATATCTGCGCGCGGCGCATTTCCAGCCAGAGCCATGTGGCAGAAAGGTTTGACCTCTCGCGCTGGCGGCTGGCAGGCAATGGCGCGGATATGATCCGGCCCGATGTCATGCAAAACTTCGTCAATGCCTTTGCCCCGGCCGGGTTCAGCGCCAATGCGTTTTCGCCCAGCTATGGTCTGGCCGAGGCAACGCTTGCGGTTACAGTCATGCCGCCGGGAGAGGGTATTCAGGTCGAACTGGTCGCCGAGGAAACCCTGTCGGGCACACCACGCGACCTGAACCGACCGGCCAGATACCGGGCAATCGTGAATTGCGGCAAACCGATACCGGATATGACCGTCGAAATTCGCGGGGAGAATGGTCAGATCAGGGGCGATCACCAGATCGGCAAGGTCTGGTGTCAGGGCACCAGCGTAATGCATTCCTATTTCCGCAACCCCGAAGCGACGGAAGAATGTCTTGTAGATGGCTGGCTCGATACTGGCGATATGGGCTATATGGCCAAGGGTTATCTGTTCATTGTCGGTCGCGCCAAGGATATGATTATCATCAATGGCAAGAACCATTGGCCTCAGGATATTGAATGGGCGGTAGAACAATTGCCCGGCTTCAATCATGGCGATATTGCCGCCTTCTCACTGGAAAACGATGATGGCGAGGAAGTGCCTGCAGTGCTGGTCCATTGCCGTGTATCCGATCCGGAAGAGAGGGTGAAACTGCATGACGAAATCCGTGACCGGGTGCGAGCCGTCACCGGCATGAACTGTGTGGTCGAGCTTGTCCCGCCACGCACCTTGCCGCGCACCAGTTCAGGCAAACTCAGCCGTGCCAAGGCTAAAAAGCTCTATCTGGAAGGCGAGATCGAACCGATCCGGCTGCCCGTGGCAGCGTAATGTCCATGCAAAACAATAATAACTGCCTGCTGCATTGATTTATTTCCGGAAGTTCGCGCAGACATAACAACCGGAATAATGCGATGAATAGTTACAGCCTTGCGGTGAGATCTTTGAACAAACAGCTCAAGCTATTGATAATTTAAAGATATATTCCCAGAATACACCCTGATTTCAACAATCATGGTTTGGGTTTATGCGCAGTAGAACACTTGTCCCTATTTCTGCATTGGCAATGGCTGTCATGGCTTGCAGCCCTGCTTCAGCGGATAGCCAGAAACGAGAAACAGAACCGGCCTCTGCTGCAAATCAGAAAAATGCACCAAAGCAATATGCACCAAAGCAAAGAAATTACCCCAAGGCGGCCTGGGCAATGGACAGTGATGGACGCTTCGCGCCAGACTGGACCAAAACTGGCAAACATGACTGGCGCGCCGTTCCCGATGACCCTGCATCACCGCGCTATTTCGAAGTACTGAAATCTTCATCAGACCCTGCGGCTGCCTTGCGGGATATTTCGCAGCAGGCAGGTATTTCTATCAGGGACACTTCAACCAGAGAGATTGAAACCTACAGCAAGTTCGAAGGGAGCGGCAAAGGCTACGTAACTGCGGGCAGCGCCACAGTTGGCGGGGTGGAGCATTCGGTAATTGTCACAACCGGTTATGAAAAAGCACTGGGCGGGTATTCCTCCAGCCTGACATCCATCCCCACAGATACGTATCGCAAGTGGGGCGGAGTTCTTTATTTCATGGATTTTATGGGGTTAACGGTCGATTTCCGTCCTCATATGCCGGAAGGCATGGCCGAGCAGATACCCAATGCCAACAATGCTGATCAGGCAGAATTTTTTGCCGGGCTGATTGACCTGACGACCAATTTCCGGATCGCCAGAGCCGCGCAGGCCCGGGCTGGCGCAGGTTCTGCAGGGCGGAGCTTTGGCAAGAGTATGCGAGACAGCGCCGAGTGCCACCAGTTGAGCTATTGCAATTATAACTGGATGACAGGCGAAAGCGATTATAACGGCGATTGAAGCGTTATACCAAACTGCAATGATACTGACGCATCAGCAGTTTGATATAATAAAGCATTGCGCGAAAAAGTGGATGCCGGTTTTTCGCAAAAAGCAATGCGACAACAAATAGATATAGTGGTGTGCGTGATTCAACAATTACCCACACCGCTATAGTTTGTTTTGCCGCTTTTCCTAGAGCATTTTCAGAAAAAGTTGATAGACTTTTTCGGTTCGAAAATGCGAGAAAACAAGGGAATACAGCATTGCAAATGGTTCAACATTTAACCGCAATGCTGTAGCCGGATTCCAGGCTGAAAAGTCTGTCAGCTTCTTGAAGATGCTCAATGTCCGCCACTGGTATCAATCGGTCCTTTGGGCTTGGGAGCCATCCAGATCAGCAAAGCGGCAAAGGCAAAACAGGCTGTAACGATGGCAAACATGTTGAGTGTCGCCAACATGACGCTTTGCCCTTCAACCATATAGCCAAGCATGGTGGTGGCCTGCTCGACAGATGCACCCTGTGCCACCATACCCTCAATCGCGGCTTCCCCCTGTTTCATGGCTCCGGCCAGCTCTGTCTGGTTGGTGCGCGAGGCATTGTTCCACCCTGTCTGGATTAGCGCGGTTGCAAAAGCGCCGGCAACGGTTCGCATAAAATTGGAAATACCTGCAGCATTGGCCTGCTCTTCGGGACTGACGCTGGCCATGGCAAGACCAGTGACCGGCACAAAAAACATCACCATGAACGGACCCGTCAGCAAGGTAGGCCATGCCATTTGCATAAAGGTGACTTCGCTGGTGAAGCTGAGACGCCAGGCCGTCATCGCACCAAGGCCGAGAATACCCACCGAGATCATAATCCGGGGGTCGATATTTTCAGCCATTTTCCCTATAACAGGGGCCGAGACCACTGCCAGAAGCCCCATAATCCCGGTGGCATATCCCGCCCAGGTCGCAGTATAACCAAGATTCTGCTGCAACCATAGCGGAAGGATAACAATACTGGCAAAAAATGCCCCGAAACCAACGGAGTAAGTGATCGCCGAGGCAGTAAATCCGCGATATCGGAAAATGCGCAAGTCAACAATCGGTTCGCGTTCGTGCAATTCCCAGATCAGGAAAGCCACAAAACCGACGGCAGCAATCACCGCAAGCCACCGGATTTCGGCAGAAGCGAACCAGTCCTGATTGCGCCCTTCATCCAGCATGATTTGCAGCGCACCTACCCAGACAATCAGCAGGACAAGACCCATAATATCGACCCGCGCCCTTTCGGTCGGGTCTGCCTGTCCGCGCATCAGCATCAGCACGGTCAGCCCGCCCAGAAGGGCAACGGGCACCTTGATATAGAAAATCCAGTTCCAGCCTATGGAATCGCAGATGATGCCGCCCAGAATCGGCCCGGCCACAGGGCCGACCAGCGTGGTCATGGCCCAGATAACGGTTGCCAGCGTTGCCTTTTCAGGCGGGAATATCCGCAGCAGGAGCATTTGCGAAAGCGGCATGATCGGCCCGCCCAGCAATCCCAGCATCACACGGCCACCAATCAGCATCCCCAGCGATTGTGCCATGCCGCACAGCAGAGAAACTGCCGCAAAACCCAGATAGCAGGCAATAAAGACCCGCATTCCCCCAAATCGCTTGGCCAGCCACCCTGTCAGCGGAACCGTGATCGCCTCTGCCACGGCATAGGATGTGATAACCCATGTTCCCTGTGACGAGGAAACGCCCAGAGCCCCCGCGATCGTGGGGATGGAAACATTGGCGATCGTGGTGTCCAGCACCACCAGAAAATTCCCCATCCCGATTGCAATAGCTGCAACAAGCAGTTTCGCACCTGTAAGCGGCGCAGCGGCGCCTCCCGCCCCCTGAGCCGAACTGTGTGCAGGCGCCCCGTTAGATGCATTGGCAGTGCTGGCCATGACCCTGTCCGCTCTCAGCTTGTCAGGTCAATCGTGGCTGTCATCGACAGGCCAACGCGGAGCGGGTTATCTGCCAGTTCCTTTGGATCAAGCTCGATCCTTACCGGCAGACGTTGCACAACCTTGATCCAGTTGCCGGTCGCATTCTGGGCAGGGACAACGGCAAAAGCTGCTCCGGTTCCACCAGAAAAGCCGACAACCTTGCCATGATAGACCACGTCATCACCATAGAGGTCGGATGTCAGTGTGACCGATTGACCCGGTTTCACCTTGGCCAGTTGCACTTCCTTGAAATTGGCATCCACATAGGCAGCCTGCACCGGCACCACGGCCATCAGGGCCTGCCCTGCCTGCACCCGCTGTCCAACCTGAACCTGCCGTTTTGAGATTACGCCATCAATCGGTGCACGGATTTCGGTGCGTTCGAGATTGACCTGCGCCTGTTCCAGAACAGCGCGCGCAGCCACAACTTCAGGATTATCGGCAACACCGGAGCCGGAAATCAGCGCACGATTGGCATCTCGCGTGCCAATGGCGCTGGACCGGTTGGCCCTCGCCTGGGCCAGCATGGCCTGCGCTGCCGCAACATTGGCTTCGGCAGCATTACGGGCATTGCGGGCAGTCGTCAGCTCCTCACCGGAAACTGACCCGCTGGCTGCAAGGGCGCTGCGCCGGTCATAATCGATCCGGCTTTTCTGAAGCTCGCTGCGCGCCGCTGCCAGATTGGCTTTTGCCGCTTCTTCATCCGCCGCGCGCGAGGCGATTTGTGCACCAAGGCCGCTATCGGTAGCGATCAGGCCGCGCACACGCCGCTCTGTCTGGGCAAGATTGGCTTCAGCCTGCGCCA
>JBKEEC010000106.1:0-11653 GCA_047975785.1 Sphingomonadaceae bacterium
CCCTGCACAGGGCAGAGGAGGACGGCGCAGATCCGCTTTCTTCTGAAACAGAGCAGGATCAGCCAGACTATTTTCCTGCCTCTTCGGGACAAATGGTTGCGCCAGATATGCCAGAACCCGAACAGGATATGGCGGATTACGCACCTATTCCGTTTACGCGCGAAGCTTCGCGGAACATCAGGGATGCGGCCAGCATTGAGGCTGGCGGAGACAGTGAAAACACTGTCTCCGCGCCATCTGTTCCTTCCCTTCCGAAGCCGGATTCACTGCCGATAGCACTTCGGCCACTGGATATCGAAGAGGAGGCGGAAGAGAATGATGCTGCCGAGGATCTGGCTAATCTTTCCCTGAATATAGATTCGCGTCCGCGCCTGTTTGGTTCACCTGTTGATCCGGGTGCAAATGGTCTGGACGGGACATTTGATGCGGGAATTGCCCAGGCGGCTGTGATTGGTGAAGCCGCGTCAGCCATTGAGCCGGAGCAGACCAATGAGCCGGATCAGGAAAATGCTCTGGAAAACGGGCAGGAAAGCGAAAGCGAGGCCGAAGAAGGCTATAGTTCGCTGCTTGATATGAAAAGCCGGCTGAAGCAGGCTGCTGGCAGGGATTTTGTTCGCATCGAGGATGAGGAACTGTCCGGTGACGAAAATTCGTCAGAAGATCTTGGGCCACGCCCGCTGGTCATTTTTCCGGGTCAGAAAGGCATGAGCGCCAGCCCGGCCAGTGATGGCCCGTCCCGTGCGCCTGCGGATGAGGAGACAAGTGCTGCTCCGCGTCCTTTCGATTCGCCTGTGGAGCATCGTAGCGCCCTGTCCAGTCCGGGTTTTGAGGCCATTGATGGGCACGCCGGAACAGTCAGGCAGGATCGGGATGAAACCGAGCGCGCCTTGCGCGAGGCACTGGAAAAGCTGAACCGCATGAGCGGAGCAGCCTGACTACCATCTAGCCTAATACCATATCCTGATGAGTTTGACTCATCAGGGTGTGGTCAAGCCCGCGCGGCGCCTGAGCGAAGCCAATCCCGTATGCGTCAGCATCAAGGGGATTGAGTATAACTAGGTGTCACACAAATATTTCTGTTCCTGTGCGTGGTTGCAAAAGTCAGATTCTGTCGCCATGGAGGGGTTTCACGATTTATCGCTGCCTGACGCGGCGGGTTGAGTCGTGCACACTTGCCGGTATGCGTTGTAGGGAGCGCGGGCACCGGCTAACAACAGGACAGGAATTTGATGGGATACCCAACGCCCCAGGGGCTTTACGATCCGCGCAATGAACACGACGCCTGTGGTGTGGGCTTTCTGGCCCATATCAAAGGGGTAAAATCACATGCAATCGTAACCCAGGCGCTGGAAATTCTGGCGAATCTCGATCATCGCGGCGCTGTGGGGGCAGATCCCCTGCTGGGTGACGGGGCCGGTATCCTGTTGCAAATCCCTGATCCCCTCATTCGCAAATGGGCCATGCAGGAAGGCAAGGATTTGCCGCCTGCGGGGGATTACGCCGTGGCGATGTGCTTTTTGCCGCAAAACGAGCCTGCGCGCGAGTTTGTCATCGGCCAGTTTGAAAAATTCATTGCCAAGGAAGGGCAGCGTCTGGTCGGCTGGCGCGATGTGCCGGTTTCACAGACTGGTCTTGGCAAAACCGTGATGGAATCCCAGCCGGTTATCCGCCAGTGCGTGATTGCACGCGGAGAAAACTGCCTCGATCAGGATGCGTTTGAGCGCAAGCTGATCGTCATTCGCAAGCAGGTGCAAAATCCTTTGCGCGCGCTGGAAAAGAAGCACAATCTTCCGGGGCTGTCGGATCTTTACATTCCCAGTTTTTCCAGTCGGACGATTGTTTACAAGGGCTTGCTGCTTGCCACCCAGGTTGGCTCTTTTTATGATGATCTGCGTGATCCTGATTGTGTGTCCGCTCTGGGGCTGGTGCACCAGCGGTTTTCAACCAATACTTTCCCCAGCTGGCGGCTGGCCCATCCATTCCGGTTTATGGCCCATAATGGTGAAATCAATACGGTTCGCGGCAATGTCAACTGGATGAATGCCCGTCGCCGGACAATGGAATCATCCTTGCTTGGCGCGGATCTGGACAAATTGTGGCCGATTGTCCCGCATGGCCAGTCGGATACGGCCTGCCTTGATAATGCTCTCGAATTGCTGCTTCTGGGGGGATACAGCCTTGCTCATGCGATGATGATGCTGGTGCCTGAAGCCTGGGCCAAAAGCCCGCTTATGGACCCGGAACGTCGCGCATTTTACGAATTTCATGCCGCCCTGATGGAGCCATGGGATGGCCCTGCAGCGGTCGCCTTTACCGATGGCCGCCAGATTGGCGCCACGCTTGATCGCAATGGATTGCGTCCTGCACGTTTCTGCCAGACACGCGATGATCTGTTCTGCCTTGCGTCGGAAAGCGGAGTTCTGCCCTTTGCCGAAGAAGACATTGTTCGCAAATGGCGTTTGCAGCCGGGCCGGATGCTGTTGATTGATCTGGAGCAGGGCCGGATCATCGAGGATGAGGAGCTGAAGGCCGAGCTATCCGGCCAGAAGCCATATTCCTTGTGGCTGGAACAGGCGCAATACAAGCTGGACGATCTGAACCGGATCGAACCGGAATTGTCCGAAATTCCTGAGGCAAATACCACTTTGCTCGATCGTCAGCAGGCTTTTGGCTATACGCAGGAAGATATTGCCCGTTTTCTTGAACCGATGGCCGTGAATGGCGATGACCCGATCGGTTCCATGGGCACGGATACACCGATTGCGGTGCTGTCGAAGCGCAGCCGCCTGCTTTATGATTATTTCAAGCAGAACTTTGCGCAGGTCACCAACCCGCCGATTGACCCGATCCGGGAAGAGCTGGTGATGAGCCTGCTGTCCATGATCGGCCCGCGCCCGAATCTGCTGGGGCATGATCCGGGGACGCACAAGCGGCTTGAAGTCAGCCAGCCAATTCTGACCAATGAAGATCTGGCCAAGATCCGTTCGGTCGAGGTTGCGCTGGATGGGGCTTTCCGCACTGCCACGATTGATATGACATGGGATGCTGTATCCGGCGCGGACGGGCTGGAAATGGCGATCAAGGAAATGTGCTGGGCCGCCACCGAAGCGGTGTTGCAGGATCGTAATATCCTCATCCTGTCCGATCGCGCACAAGGGCCGGACCGTGTGCCCATGCCGGCCCTGCTGGCAACGGCTGCGGTGCATCACCATCTGGTGCGTCAGGGGCTGCGGATGCAGACCGGCCTGGTTATCGAAACCGGAGAAGCGCGCGAAGTGCAGCATTTCTGCGCTTTGGCAGGATATGGGGCAGAGGCGATCAACCCCTATGTTGCGTTTGAAACGCTGGAAGCCCTGCGCGTGGAAAAGCATCCTGACCTGACAACAGAGAAAGTTCAGGCCAATTATATCAAGGCGATTGGCAAGGGGATATTGAAGGTGATGTCCAAAATGGGCATTTCGACCTATCAATCCTATTGCGGTGCGCAGATCTTTGATGCTGTCGGACTTTCTTCCGCCTTTATCGAACAATATTTTACCGGCACTGCCACAACCATAGAGGGCGTTGGCCTGCGGGAAATCGCGCAGGAAACCGTCTACCGCCACGCTGCTGCTTATGGCGATAACCCGATTTACCGCGAGATGCTTGATGTGGGCGGTATCTACCAATATCGGGTGCGCGGGGAGGAACACGCCTGGACCCCGCAGAATATTGCCCAGCTGCAACATGCCGTGCGGGCAAATGATGCGCGCAATTACACTGAATTTTCGCGTTCGATCAATGAACAGTCCCGACGTTTGCTGACTATTCGCGGGTTGATTGACCTGAAAATGGCGGACAAGCCACTGGCCCTGTCAGAAGTGGAGCCAGCCAGCGAGATCGTCAAACGCTTTGCCACCGGCGCCATGAGCTATGGCTCGATCAGCTGGGAAGCGCATACCACGCTGGCAAAGGCGATGAACCGGATTGGCGGCAAATCCAATACAGGCGAAGGGGGAGAAGACCCAAGCCGTTTTACCCCCATGCCTGATGGCGACTCCATGCGCTCGGCGATCAAGCAGGTTGCCAGCGGGCGGTTTGGTGTGACAACAGAATATCTTGTTAATTCCGACGATATCCAGATCAAGATGGCGCAGGGCGCAAAGCCGGGCGAAGGCGGGCAATTGCCGGGGCACAAGGTGGACAAGACCATCGGGGCCACGCGCCATTCAACCCCCGGTGTCGGCCTGATCTCACCGCCGCCGCACCATGATATCTATTCGATTGAGGATCTCGCCCAGTTGATCCACGATCTTAAAAATGTGCAGCCGACATCGCGCATTTCGGTCAAGCTGGTATCCGAAGTAGGCGTGGGCACGGTTGCCGCGGGTGTCTCCAAGGCCCGTGCGGACCATGTGACCATATCCGGTTATGAAGGTGGTACGGGAGCATCCCCGCTGACCAGCCTCACCCATGCCGGTAGCCCGTGGGAAATCGGCCTGGCTGAAACACAGCAGACCTTGCTGCTCAATAATCTGCGGGATCGCATCTCGGTTCAGGTTGATGGCGGGCTGCGCACAGGCCGGGATGTGGCCATAGGTGCCTTGCTGGGTGCGGATGAATTTGGCTTTGCCACGGCCCCGCTAATTGCAGCAGGCTGTATCATGATGCGCAAATGCCATCTGAATACCTGCCCGGTTGGCGTGGCAACGCAAGACCCTGTCTTGCGCAAGCGTTTCAATGGCCAGCCGGAACATGTCATCAATTATTTCTTCTTTGTGGCCGAGGAGCTGCGCCAGATTATGGCGGAAATGGGCTTCCGGACGCTGGATGAAATGATTGGCCGGGTGGACCGGATCGACATGAAACAGGCGATTGACCACTGGAAGGCACAAGGTGTTGATCTGTCGCGGCTGTTGCATCAGGTCGATCTTCCCGAAGGTGCATCGCTGTATAATACCCAGGGGCAGGAACATGGTCTGGGCAAGGCGCTGGATAATGAGCTGATCGAGGCCTGCCTTCCAGCCATTGAGCGGGGCGAAACCGTGGTAATCGACAGTGAGGTTCGCAACGTAAACCGGACTGTGGGCGCCATGCTGTCAGGCACGATTGCCCGTGCGCATGGCCATGAAGGACTGAAGCCGGATACCATCCGGATCACCCTGTCAGGCGTGGCCGGGCAAAGCTTTGGCGCATGGCTTGCTCATGGGGTTACGCTGGATCTGGTGGGTGATGCCAATGACTATGTGGGCAAGGGCTTGTCCGGTGGCCGGATAATCGTGCGCCCGCCGCAAAAGGTGGGCCGTGAGCCGATGGCGAATATCATTGCCGGTAATACGGTGCTTTATGGTGCGATTGCCGGTGAGGCCTATTTTAACGGTGTTGCCGGGGAGCGTTTTGCCGTCCGCAATTCAGGCGCCATTGCCGTGGTTGAAGGCACAGGCGACCATGCCTGCGAATATATGACAGGTGGCGTTGTGGTTGTTCTGGGCAAGACAGGGCGCAATTTCGCAGCAGGCATGTCTGGCGGGATTGCCTATGTTCTGGACGAAGATGGCACTTTTGAAAAATTGTGCAATATGGCGCAGGTCGATCTTGAGCGGATTGATCCGGCAGGTGATCAGGAGGATGGCACCGGCAGGCCGCAGCAACGCCCGCACCATGTCAATGATTTTGGCATGGGGGATATGCTGCGTCATGATGCGGATCGCCTGAAAATCCTGATCGAACGGCACAAGCTCCATACCGGATCACCGCAGGCAGAAGCTGTGCTGGAGAATTGGGACACGATGCTGCCCAAATTCGTCAAGGTCATGCCGACGGACTATCGCAAGGCGTTGCGCCAGCTTGAGGCTGAACGCGCAGATGCCGCTACTGTAGCAGCAGAATAATCGGGGCGCTTATTATGGGCAAGGAAACCGGATTTCTCGAACTTGACCGGCAGGATCGAACCTATGACGATCCGAAAGAACGGCTGAAAAACTATAAGGAATTTATCGTTCCGCTCGGCGATGAGGATCTGCGCGCGCAGGCCAGCCGGTGCATGAATTGTGGCATTCCCTATTGTCATAACGGATGCCCGGTCAATAATATCATCCCCGACTGGAATGACCTGATCTACAAGGGTGACTGGGGCAATGCGCTGGAAGTGCTGCATTCCACCAATAATTTCCCCGAATTTACCGGCCGTATCTGCCCTGCGCCATGCGAGGCAAGCTGCACGCTGAATCTGATTGACCAGCCGGTGACGATCAAGAGCATTGAATGCGCCATTGTTGACCGGGGCTGGCAGGAAGGCTGGATCACGCCGCAAGTGCCGGAAAAACGCACCGGAAAAAGTGTCGCCGTCGTGGGTTCCGGCCCGGCAGGTATGGCTTGCGCCCAGCAACTGGCCCGTGCGGGTCATTCCGTGACCCTGTTTGAAAAGCATGACCGGGTGGGCGGATTGCTGCGTTATGGCATCCCTGATTTCAAGATGGAAAAGCATCTGATCAACCGGCGCTGTGTCCAGATGGAAGCCGAAGGCGTAACATTCCGCACTTCTACCGAAGTCGGGGTGGATGTCTCTTTCAAGAGCCTGCGTGAAAACTTTGATGCAGTGGTTATGTCTGGCGGTGCAGAAGATGCGCGGCCTCTGGGGATTCCGGGAGCAGAGCTTTCCGGTGTGCGTCTGGCGATGGAGTTTCTGGTCCAGCAGAACAAGCGTAATGCCGGTGATGATGAAAATCGTGCTGCGCCGCGTGGTTCGCTGCTCGCTACTGGCAAGCATGTTGTGGTGGTGGGCGGCGGTGACACCGGCAGCGACTGTGTTGGCACTTCCAACCGGCAGGGCGCAGCCAGTGTGACCCAGCTTGAAATCATGCCCAGACCGCCTGAGCATGAGGACAAGCTGATGACCTGGCCGGACTGGCCGCTGAAATTGAGGACATCCTCCAGCCATGAAGAAGGAGCCGATCGGGACTGGTCCGTTCTGACCAGGCGGGTGGTAGGCGAAGGTGAAAAAGTCACCGGGCTGGAATGTGTCCGGATCGAATGGCAGGATGGCCAGATGCAGGAAATTGCCGGGAGTGAATTTACTCTCAAGGCTGATCTTATCCTGCTGGCCATGGGCTTTGTTGGTCCCAGAAAACCCGGTATGATCGAGCAATCCGGTGTCGAACTGACAGAGCGGGGCAATGTGTCTGCGGATACAGAAGATTACCACACCAGCGAGGATATGGTATTTTCCTGCGGCGATATGCGGCGGGGCCAGAGCCTGGTTGTATGGGCCATTCGCGAGGGGCGCCAATGCGCCCGTGCTGTGGATGAAGCCCTGATGGGAGTGTCGGAATTACCGCGTTAAAACAAGGCGTTTACGCAGTATTAACCCCGTAACTTGCGCTATTTATTCATGTATACTAACCTGTTTATGAATAGCAGGGGAGTTTATTCATGATACGCAAATTATCTGCCGAGGCTTTCGGCACTTTCTGGCTAGTGTTCGGGGGCTGTGGTTCTGCGGTTCTGGCGGCAGGTTTTCCCGAACTGGGGATCGGTTTTGCCGGGGTTGCACTTGCCTTTGGCCTGACCGTTCTGACCATGGCCTATGCCGTTGGCGGAATTTCTGGCGGGCATTTCAATCCGGCGGTTTCGCTTGGCCTTGCTGTGGCTGGCCGGTTTGAATGGAAAGAACTGGTTCCCTACTGGATTGCACAGGTCATTGGGGCTGTCATTGCGGCCTGGGTGCTGTTTATCATAGCTTCGGGTCAGCCGGACTGGTCGCCGGGCGGGTTTGCGACCAATGGCTTTGGTGATCTGTCACCGGGGCATTACGGTCTGTATGCCGTCCTGCTGATTGAAATTGTGCTGACAGCAGGGTTCCTGATCGTGATCCTCGGCTCTACCTCGCCCAGCGTGCCGGGCGGCTTTGCTCCCATTGCCATCGGGCTGGCGCTGACGCTGATCCATCTTGTGTCCATTCCGGTGAGCAATACTTCGGTCAATCCGGCGCGTTCCACCGGCGTTGCCCTGTTTGCCGAAACTGCGGCGCTGGGACAGTTATGGATGTTCTGGATTGCGCCTCTGGTGGGCGGAGCACTGGGCGCCCTTATCTGGAAGTATATTATCGGTCAGGAAGAAAGCCTGTCTGATATTGGCGGCAATTGACCTGAATACCAATGTGCGATGAGCCTGTCTCATCGTGCATTGGTCAGGCCCGCGACAGTGTGCGACACATTACGACAAAAATCCTGTTGCCATGAATAGCCCTGTTCGGCTGTTATACAGCCATATCAAGGGCTGATTATGGCAATTGGTATCTGCGGATGCAGCATACCTGAACAAAAAGGATTTCAAATGCGCAAGTGGCACCGCTGGGTTTCTGTATTTTTCGGGATATTCATTCTCTGGATCGCAATTACCGGTGTGCTGAGCCAGATGGCTGCTTTCTGGCCTGCCCCGCAACTGACACCTGAGGCAGCTGCGCTGGCAACGCCGCCCGAAGGCTTTACTTGCCCTGAAGGATGGCGCTGTATGCCGCCGCGGGCCGAAACCGGTTTTAAAAGTCTGACCGGGCTGTTCCATCATCTTCATTCGGGTGAGACATTTGGGGTTGGGGGAGAAATTATTTCGCTGCTTTCCGGCCTTGCACTGATGTTTTTCGCGGTGTCCGGCATGTGGCTGTATGTGCAGATGTGGAATAATCGCAGACAGCGCAGACTGAAAGGAGGCATGTTCTGGAAGTAATGCCGGAATGCGATGGGCGTGCCTCATCGTAATCTGGTCAGGCCCGCGCGGCGTCTGAGCCTTGCAAACTGCTGATGCTTCAGCATCATTACGGGTTGCTCTATAAAAGGCGGAGCTGCGGTTTCCAGCCAGATTGGCTGTTCCGTCCGGTTACAGGTGACTCACAGGAATGCTGAAATAACCGAAGAGGGATGGTTAGCGGACGTTTTACGGCTTACGCCTTAACGAAAAAGGCCTACCCTTGCGGATAGGCCTCTCTTCGGTAGGCGGGGGGTCCGTCACCACTTTCGCAGCGCTGCCGACCTAATCCCCAGCCTTTCATCTTTCGATATAGCGTCAAATACGCGGATATGCAAGAGGGAAAGGGGAAGGGGACGATATGGATATAGTAGATTTTATCTCATTAGATCGACTTAAAACTTATGAAAATCATACGGATAGCCAAAAGAAGGCTGTCGCACTTCACAATCATACGCTCCAGCTTGGGGCATCCTTAATGTCGATGATTGCGCTGATAGAACTATCTCTACGGAATAGCACTAACCAGCGTTTAATCGCGGATTTTGGTGATGATGAATGGTTGCTGCCGGGTCACGCAACGGTTCCTTTAAAGCAATTTGAGCGCAGCGCGATCAGCAAGGCATATAGCCTTGCCCAAAAATCCGCCTATTCAAAATTAAATTACAAGCAAAAGAACCTTCTCGACGCCTTTGCATTCCCTTGCGTAAAGCCCTCCGGAACAAATCATAGAGCGGAAGTTAAAAAACGGCAGGAGCTATTTGTTGCTTCTCATGGGCAGGTGATATCGCAGACAACCATTTCATTTTGGAAGCGCCTTTACTCTTCCGATTATCATGATGACCTCTGGAAGCCGTCACTAAAAAAAGTCTTCCCAAACAAAAGTCTAAAGCGAAGCGATATATCGAATTCGCTTGAGGTGATTTACACGATTCGGAACCGGGTTGCCCACCATGAGCCTGTGTATGGAAAGCGCCTCGACGATGCTATGTCCGCGATAAATTTCGTTCGGAACTCATTAGGTGCACGAAAAAATGAGGAAGACAGCAATTTCAAAAAATTCTCTCGCGTTCACCATCTCAGACTGAGAATGGATTTTGAGAATTTCATCGAAGCTTGGCACACCCTGACATAGACGTGCAATGTCCAAAATGTTGTCGTATCCCGACAGTCAGCTTTTCTATCGGCAAACGCGATTGCGGTCATTCCAATGGAATGGCAAGTCAATTCAGGCTTGGCACATGAGACAATCGTGCCATTCCCACTATAGCATCGCGAGAAAAGCTGTAATACTCAATCCCGTTGATGCTGATGCATACGGGATTGGCTTCGCTCAGGCGCCGCGCGGGCTTGACCACACCCTGATGAGTCAAACTCATCAGGGTGTGGTATAAGGCCGTAAGCGGCGGGATTATGGCAGTTTCGCCGCCAGGTCGAGCGCCACACTATAGCTTTGCACTCCCAGACCCTTGATGCAATCTGTGGCCGCCATTGCGACATAGGAAAGATGGCGGAAGACTTCCCGTGTTTCGGGATCGGACAAATGCACCTCAATAACCGGGGTGGTGATGGCGCGTATCGCATCCAGCAGGGCGATGGAAGTATGCGTATAGGCTCCGGCATTCAGCAGCACTGCCTTTGCTCCTGTAGCCTGCGCTTCGTGGAGCCAGTCCACCAGATGCCCTTCGTGGTTGGACTGGCGCATATCTATCTCCAGACCCAGTTTCCGGCCCTGATCTTCGAGCATGGCTGCAATATCATCCAGCGTATCGGAGCCGTATATTTCCGGCTCGCGCAGGCCAAGCAGGTTCAGATTCGGGCCGTTCAGGACATAGATAGTATCGGGAGCGGTATCTGGCATGGTATTTCCCTGATCAATTACTGAAGCGGTCAATTGCTGAAGCACTAGAGCGGGATGACATATAACAGAATCACATCCCGCTCTTTATACTTTTGTTGTCGTGTGATTTTTTGACAAAAACCGGTGCCCACTTTTTGTCATCACACTCTATTATCAAAACACCGGGGTGGGCACAGGAAGGGTTACAAATCTGTCCCCTTCAGCTTTCCCCATTGGCGTGCGGCCGTATAGCCCAGATATCCCGTGCCAAACAGGGCATAAAGAGGCTCTGGCAGACCATTGAGATAAGCATTCATGCCTCTGGCAATATCTTGCGCGGTTCCGGCATTGAAGGCTGCCAGTATGCCCATCGGAATGGCCCACAATATCATGGCATAAATCACGTAGAGAAAACTGGGCCGGGCACGGCTGGTCCACGGGTCAGGGGATCGGGCCTCGGCCAGAATAGCCGCAAGGCGTGTTTCGATTGCCTGCAATTCCTGCGTGCCTTGCAGCTCAATCAGCTCCAGCTTGGCTTTTGCCCTGGCGTCCTTGTCCGGAATGAGCTTGTCAATGATGGAGGCAAGGGGTCCGATAAGGGATTCAACAATGGCCATGCGTGATCTCCGGATGAAACAAACTTATGGGAATGGATAGTGATTTTCCGGCTTGAATCTGGCCGGATGTCACGGCGCAATTAACCAATATGGTTTGTGTAGGAAAGAAAAATATCCGAAAATTCTCTGGAGTCAGGGCTCTAGAGCGGGATGACATATGACAGAATCACATCCCGCTCTTTATGCTTTTGTTGTCGTGTGATTTTTTGACAAAAACCGGTGCCCACTTTTTGTCATCACACTCTAGTCGCGCAGACGCTCGATTGCCTGCGCCAGAACGACATAGAGTTTGCCAATATCCGAACTGAGCAATGTTACTCCAAGGGCATTGCCATCCCGGGTGGATAGCATGGTGCGCAGCATGGCTTCAAAATCGTGAATATACCGGCTGACATGCTCCCGAAAATCGGGGTCCGTATCGTAGATTTCCGCTATTTCGCGGGCTTCTGTATTATCAAGCAGGCGCACGGCGCGG
>JBKEEC010000107.1:0-7061 GCA_047975785.1 Sphingomonadaceae bacterium
GCCAGATAGAGCCAGCCTTCGGCTGTCCAGATATAGCTGATGTCGCCCGCCCATTTGCGGTTCGGCGCATCGGCCAGAAAATCACCGTCCAGCAGGTTGGGCGCAACGCCGAGGTGATGCTGGCTGTCGGTGGTGACCTTGTGCCGACGGGTGCGAACGGGCCGGATGCCATTGATCTTCATCAGGCGGCCAACCCGGCGCTCGCCGACAGCGAGCCCTTCCTCCTTGAGCTCCAGCGTCATGCGAGGACGACCATAGGTTCCCTTGCTCAGCCGGTATTGTTCGCGAATATGCGCCAGCACCTTGAGATCGGTGCGGGCGCGCTGGCTGACCGGTCTGGCAACCCAGGCACGATAGCCGCGCGGGGAAAGCTGCAAGACACGGCACAGCCCTGCCACCGACCAGCGGCTGCGGTGCTCGTGGACGAATGCGAACCTCACGGCTTTTGACTCGCGAAGAACTGCGTGGCTTTTTTAGAATATCCCTCTCCTCCTTGAGGATACGGTTCTCAAGCCGAAGCCGTTCATTCTCACGCGCCAGATCCGTCTGTGGCGCCGGAACCAGATCCGCTGACCGATACAGGGAAATCCATTTGCCCAGCGTCGATTTGCCAATCCCCAAATCCCGCGCCACGCGTTCACGCGGCAACCCGCAAGTCAGGGCCAAACGCACCGCTTCCTGCCTGAACTCTTCTGTATGCTTCTTCATCTCGTCGGTCTCCTTCTACGAGCATTAAACGCTCAGGTGACCGGCACAAATCCGATACAAGTCCATACAGGCGAAGAGCCCGCATTCGGCAGAATGCGAGCCCTTCAGTGAAGTTTGTACCCTTCGCTGCCTTGCATCCTGTTTTCCGACTCATTTGTCAAGCCAGTCCCGGCTTGTCGGAGGGATGCTGCGCGCCTGTCTGCCTTCAACAGGAACTATATCATAGGAAGACAGACCCCATGAATTTGAAGAAAACCCGGCAGTGCCTGCAAACGCTGCTGATCCATCCCACGCTTTCCAACCGTGAAATCGCCCGCCAGCGGCAATGTTCGCCAACTACCATTGCGACCTTGCGCAGCCGCATCGAAGTGCTGGGCCTCGCAAAAGATCAGCTCGATGCCATGAGCGACAGCGAACTGCGATCCTGGCGCTATGATGACCGGGCGTCTCGAGGCGAGCTGATCTGGCCAGATTGGAATACGGTTCTGGCCGAGTTGCAGGCTGGCGACAATCGCCAGGAAGCCTATGACAGTTTTCTGGACAGGTGCGGCGATGGTGATCTCATCGCATACCGGACCTTCTGCAAGCACCTTGAACCATTGCTCGACAAGAAAAATCCTACCATGCGCCTGCTGCACAAGCCTGGTGACAAGGCCATGGTCGATTATACCGGCTATACACCTAGGGTTATGGTCGATGGCCAGGAGCGCCGCGCACAGATGTTCGCCGCGCGCTTGCCCGCGAGTGGCTACAGCTTTGCCTGGATCACGCTTACCCAGACCATTCCCGACTGGCTTGCCGCCAATGAAGCCATGTTCCGCTATTATGGCGGCGTCACCAACTATCTCGTCAGCGACAATCTGCGTTCGGCCGTTACCGAGCATCGGCGCGGCAAGCTGCCGGTGCTCAACCCGACCTTCGAGAGGTTTGCGGAGCATTTCGACACCACGCTGGCGCCTGCCCGGCCGCGCAAACCCAAAGACAAGGCGGCAGCCGAGCGGTTCGTGCAGGACGTTCAGCGCAAACTCCGGCGGGCACTGCGTGGTCGCCCCCTGCTTACGATTGCCGAGATCAATGCCCTGCTGCTTGAGATCGTCAACGAGCTCAATCGCCGCATTCCGCGCCGATCGATCGATGAGACCCGCCATCAGTTGTTCGAGCGCATCGACAAGCCTGCGCTGCGTCCTCTGCCCGATCAGCCGTTTGTCTACTTCACCGAAAAGCTCCTCAAGGTTCCGCCGACCTATCATGTGACTGTCGAGGGCAGCGAATATTCCGTTCCCCACCGCCTGATTGCCAGCAAGGTTGTCGTGCAGACGAGCCGCACGCTGGTGGAAGTGTTCCACGATGGCAAGCCGGTCGCCATGCATCAGCGCAGCTGGACGCATGGTTCCATTGTGACCGATCCGGCCCATATGCCCGAAGGCCACAAGCAGTGGCGGGCCAAGGAGACCACTAATCTCGAACTTTGGGCCGAAAGCTGGAGCGAGCCGGTGCAGGCCATCATGGCCGCCGAAGCGGCGCTGGGCCACACGGGCAAGGTCCGGCAGGCGCAGTTCGACCTCGCTGACCGGCTCGCCCGCGCCCATGGTCGTGCTGCCTTCGAACAGGCCTGCCGACGTGCCTGTGCCATCGGGAATCTCACCATCGCCCATGTCCGCAATCTGCTCGTTGCCAATCGGCAGGCAATCCCGAACCGGACGGTGCCAGATCCCGTCCGACGCGGTTCAGGCGGTAATGTGCGCGGCGCCGCCTATTACGCGGGAGAAGCCTGATGGTCGATATTCCGCTTCACCCCCGGCTTTCCGCACTGGGCCTTCACGGCATGGCCCAGGCTCTCGAAGCCCAGCGCGCCAACACCATCTATGGCGATATGGCATTCGAGGAAAGGTTTTCGCATTGCCTGCTCGCCGAAGAAGAGTTCCGGGGCAACAGGCTGCGCGAACGCCTGACCAAAAATGCCAAGTTCAAGGTCAACGCAACACCTGAAGGGTTGGATTACGCCGAAGGCCGCGGCCTTCAGCGCAGCCGCATCGCTGAATTGTGTACCGGAATCTGGCTCGACAGCGGTCACAACCTCATCGTCACCGGCCCCACCGGCACGGGCAAGACTCATGTGTGCTGTGCGCTCGGTCTCGCAGCTGTCAGGCTCGGGCGTCCCGTTCGCTATTTCCGCGTCAATCTCTTGCTCGAGCAAATGGGCTTTGCCCATGAAGATGGCACAATCAATCGCCTGCGCGGCCAACTCGCCAAGGTCGACCTGCTCATACTCGATGATCTGGCGATTGCACCGCTAGACGAACGGGGAAAGGAAGACCTGCTCGAATTGCTCGATTCCCGCGTCGGCGAGAAATCCACCATCGTTGCCGGGCAACGCACCTTTGCTGAATGGCATGACTTCCTCGACAGCCCCATCCTCGCCGATGCCATCCTCGACCGGATGTCCCAGCAGGCCTACAAGATCCAGTTGAAAGGAGATTCCAGGCGACGTCCGATGTCAGCCTGACATGCTTGCACCGTGCTGGACGCTGACCGTGACCAGTACGGTGCCGAAACTGACCACTGTCCGTGCAGCAAGTGGCCAGTCACGATTCCGCGATTTGCTGGCCAATCATGCCAAGGGTGGCCAAAGTGCATGCCGCTGACACGGGCTGTCGTCTGGCCTGGAGCAGACCGGAAGGCAGAACCGGAATGATTGATTATAAACCGGCCGGGTCCGCGCATATTCAGATTTGACAGAATATTTACCGGTGACGTCAGCCGGTAAGAACCGCGCACATAGAGCGGCCTGCTTGTCCCAACGGCAGAGGAAATCGCGTTCTGGATCGCGGTGGTATCATCCGTGGCGCCATCGCCCGCAGCGCCGGACATTTCAGGGGTAATATAATACATCGCCTCCTGAACATTTCCGCCACCGTCCACGGCAATATATTGTGCCTGCGCCGGCACGCCATCGGGCAAACCGCCCGCCACCCCGATCAGTTCACCATGTCCATCAAAGGCAGCGTAAAGGCCTGCAGCCGCTGTCATGTCCTTTTTCTGTAAAACACCCCCGCGCGCTTCCAGCAAATCTCCATCTGCAATGCCTGTCATATCGAGCAGAGGCGCAGTTTCGCCTGCTCCCACCATGACTGCACGCTCCTGCGTATTGGTCAGGTCGCGGTCCTGTTCCTGCTCAATCAGCATATCACGATCAAGCGCATGTTCATGCGTTTCAGCCGGGAAGCGGTCAGCAGTCGCATAATCCGTCTCTTGCTGACGAGGCGTGTTGCGCCAGATATTCAACCGGGTGCCGCTGATTGCAGGCGCGACGACATTTACCACACCGCCATCATCACCACTCCCGCCTGTCGCCGAATAGTCTGTTCCATAGACCAGCGTGGTTATCTCACCATCCGGCGCGACCCGCTCGACATGGATATGTGCGGGCTTGTGAAACTGAAATGGCACGGCAAATGCCGTGGTCACACCGTTCTCCGTATAGGATATTTCCGAAACCAGAACTTCAACAGTCATAGCAATTCCCTGCCCTCACTCATCCGGCCCACTGGCCAGTGCATTTTCCCAATCCGGCGCCCGCCCCGGCATCGCCTCGCCCGGCTCCCAGAAATAATCCGTCCCCTGATCTTGCGCATAACGCTCCATGCGCTGCCAGCTCTTGCGGTAATCAGGGTCAATCCATTGCTGCGCCGTATCGGCCACCAGACGGTCAAAGGCGGCGCGTGTGTACCAGAGGTTGTTTCCCGGAATAAAACCCTTGGCTTCCTGAACCAGCTTCCGCCGCGGATCACCTGACTTCAGAACATTGACAATGCCCTGGGCATCATCAACCATCGGGCCTGCCAGTGTTTGCGCGAAACCTCCGCCGAACCGGCTCTGCGACGCACCAAGAAAATCACCGAATATTCCAAAGCCGCCACCCTGCAGGATAGCAGCACCCCAGAAAGCCGGATCATCCATGGGCCTCGGATCTTTACCCGCCGCCACTGCCTTAAGCTGCATCGCCAGCCCGCCGGTCAGTGTTGTTGCTACAAACAGCATGGCCGCATAGCGCGCTGCCTGAGCCCCCGTCATGGCAGACAACTCGCCAAGGTTCGGATCAGGCGTCTTGTCTGGAAGACGCGCATCGGCTATATCTTCCGGCACCGACCGACCGGGAGATTGTGCGGCCCGGTCCGCAAGCGGTGCCGCTGCCAATCGTCCGGCACCGGGTCGGCTATATGCCGCCAGAAGCCACCGTTTCGGCTCGCCATTCCAGTCCAGCGCCACCACTGCCGTCTTGTCCTCGCTTTCGAGGATCAGCCTGCCCCGGTCACGGGACACCACTTTCATCCGAAAAAGCTCATCCTGGAAATCATCGCCAATATCGCCGCCATGCTTGGCCAGAATATGGGCAAGCCCGCCTTCCTTATCCCCCCAGACTACATCAATTTCCGGGGCATCCGGGTGGCTCAGCACACTGCGCGCATCTCCATCCTGAATGGCAGAAAGCAGCCGGACAGCATCGGGCCAGCGCTGACCAAGTCCTTCAATTTCGGGACCAAGGTTTCCAACCCTGCCAATCTGCAAGTCCTTCAACCCCATCGATGCCGCAATCTCTCGTGCATGATCGAGCCGTTGCGAGGTCGCATCAGCGCCAGATTGCTGCATCTGGCGCACATCGTGCCAGGCGCTTTCTGTTGCGGCCTTCACCCCTTCGCCGTCCGGCGTGTCAAACGCCGCGCCTGTCCTGTCAGTAATCAGCGGGGCATCAACCGCCCCGTCTGCAATCAGTGCGTCGAGCTGCGCTCCTGATGCCGCTGCCTGCTCGCCACCACTTTGGCCAGCTCGTTCGCTTTCTCCCGCAAGTCCTTCGGCACTTTCGGATCGCGAGAAATAGCTGTCAGCTTCTCGATCCTGCGATTGTCGATATCCGATGTCTTCCGCATCAGGAAGGTGCCCTTCATTGCCTGTAGCCTCGTATGCCTGAAAATAGAGATCCTCTATCGCATCGTCAATCGCCCTCTCCAGTGCATAGGCCGGATGATCGCCATAGGCAGAGCGCAAGACTAGCACATAGGCCAGCGTCAGTTGATCGCGGGCCTGATCAATCGCATTGGTGCCGTCACGAGATGGCAGTCCGGTGCACCGGGCATATCGACGCAGGTGGTCAGTGTGCTAGCGCCAGCCAGCAATGTTCAGCCCTTCCAACAAACACCCATAAACAAAACAATATTGGAATAAATTATCTGAATTTTCCTAATATTTTCAATGAATGTGTATTAATAGGAATCTGGTGCTCTATCCTGCTGAGCTACGGGCGCACACGACTGGCTCCCTACCCCCTGACCTGACAATTGACAATCAATTCAATTCATCGGGAGAAGCAAGGGGAAACAGAACCGGAGCAACAGGCACACCTTCTTCAAGCAATTCTTTTGCTTCTTCCAGCGTGGCCTTGCCATGAATGGCCTCAAGCTCCTGTTCGCCATAATGCATGGCACGGGATTGCTGGGCAAAATCATCGCCTACCCATTTGCTTTCCTTCAATGCCTTGGCCTGCGCATCGGCCAGTGCCCGCATCGCCTCCATGACTTGCGGAGGAATCTGCCCGCCCGATACCGTCCGGGCGGACGGCGCAGCAGGCGCGGTGTCCGTGCCCTGTGCCATCGTTTCGCTTTCGGATAGTCGCGGCGCCATATCCCGCTTATTACCTTTTATCGGGACAGCAGGTGCCATAGGCGCCTTGCAAATCTGGCTGGAGCCGCATTGCGGGCAGGTGAGCAAACCCTTGCTCAACTGCTCATCATAATCACGAGAGGAGCCAAACCAGCCTTCAAACCGGTGCCCTGCGGGGCAATTCAGATCAAATACTATCATTGCACGCTGTCATTGGGGATTTTTCTGCGATTGGCAAGGCTGGGTAATTGCGCACGCACATTAGCAATACGCGCCGGATCAATAGTGGCATAACCGAGACAGGGCATGTCTCCCCCCAGATCCAGAGTAATATCGCCCCACGGATCAACGACAAGGGAATGGCCATAAGTCGACCGGCCATCTTCATGCTTTCCGACCTGTGCTGCCGCAACAACATAGGCGCTGGCTTCTATAGCGCGCGCGCGTTGCAGGATATGCCAGTGATCCTTGCCAGTAGGGACAGTAAAGGCTGCCGGTATGGCTATAAGATCACAATTCTTTCGGCCCAGAGCATCAAACAGGGCCGGAAAGCGTATATCATACCAGATGGCAAGGCCAAGCCTGCCTGCCGGTGTCTCTACCGTCACTACTTCTTCACCGGGTCGGTAAGCGCTGGCTTCACGCCAGCTTTCACCACTGGCGAGATCGACATCGAACATATGGATCTTGTCATA
>JBKEEC010000108.1:0-2438 GCA_047975785.1 Sphingomonadaceae bacterium
AGGCCCGTTCGTGATACGCAGGCACATTTCCATGCCCACAGTTCGCTATCGCGGAGAAGACACAAGGCTGTCGATCAGTGCTGCCCATGCCCAGTCCGGCGGCATTCAGATCGAACTGGTCCAGCAGCATGGGGAAGAGGCATCGACCTTTCGGGACATGTATCGCAGCGATGAAACGGGCCTCCATCATAGTGCCGTCTGGCCGGCCAGTTATGAGCAGATGGTCCAGCACTATGAGAGGCTTGGATGCGCCGTGACAACCGAATTGCTGACCGCCGAGGGGCGCGGGGCTGCCTTTGTTGATGCCCGCAAGCTGCTCGGTCATATGGTGGAAATCTACCGCCCTGCTGACAGCCTGGGAAAATTGTATGAATGGGTGGCCGATGTGGCACACAACTGGGACGGTAAAGAGCTGAGGATCGAAACATGACGGCGCTTGTCAGGGCGGACTTTGCCCGCAGGCTTGAACAGGCACGCAAAACCGCCACCCCACTGACACTGACAGAGAATTGCAACCCCGATCTTTTCGGCAATCCGGAAGATAGCGGGCGCGTTGCAGAAGAACTGGCGAGATTGGCAGAGCAGCAGGGCAGAAAGAGATCCGGCTGGAAAATTGGCCTGACCTCGACAGCTGCACTGAAGGCTTTCGGTGCGAAGGAGCCGATGGTTGGTAGACTCTACGCAGATGCAGCGCTTCCCCCCGGTGCCTCGCTTGAACTGTCTCTGGCCATTGCCCCCAGGATTGAAGGCGAAATCATGCTGGAAATCGCTCACCCCTGTTCCCCGGAGGCTGATGAAACGAGCTTGCTGGCATCGATTGCCTCTGTCAGCCTTGCCATTGAAATCGCGGATTCGCGAATAGATGGCTGGCCGGGCACAGTTGCGCTTGCCGCCGCGGACAATGCCTGTTGCGGATGGTATATGAGAAGTGAGACTGCCTGCAAGGCAGAGATCGGCTTGCTGGCCAGGGCGCATTTGACAATGCTCTGCAATGGCGAGGAAGTGATAACCGGAAACGCCAGTGATAATCTGGCCGGAGACAATCTGCGGGGGATCCTTGGAATATACCGTTGGTTTCTGCAGGATTCTGCAGAAACCGGGCGAGCTCTGACACAGGGGGATCTGCTACTAACCGGGGCGCTTGGTCCTGCAATTCCCATGCAGCAGCATTCCACCTATCAGGTTTCTGTCAACGGTCTGGGTGCCCTTGCCCTGAGGACACTATAACGATGATGACCAAGGAAGCTGGGCAGGAGCTCAGGGAAAACTGGCCGATTTTGCTGGCATGTGCGATCGGCGTGGGATGTAGCGCCATTGCCCTGCCGTTTTATTCGATCGGGCCGTTGACCAAGCCTATTGAAGCGGACACCGGCTGGGCTCGCTCCAGCATCCAGTTTGCGATTGTGTTCAGCTCCGGCATTGGCGCCCTGACCGCTCCGCTCACTGGCTGGATGATTGCACGCTTCGGCCCCAGAAAAGTCGCCATCCCCTCGCTGATCGGCGTGGCTTTGGGCCTGATGTTTGCCTC
Organism: Sphingomonadaceae bacterium; assembly: GCA_047975785.1. Taxonomy (GTDB): domain Bacteria; phylum Pseudomonadota; class Alphaproteobacteria; order Sphingomonadales; family Sphingomonadaceae; genus JACXVD01. The sequence goes on from JBKEEC010000108.1 coordinate 1,529, forward strand.
GCTTGCCAAAAGTCTTGAAATGTTCTGGCTCGGTTATGCCCTCTCGGCCATTCTTGGCGCTGGCTCCAACCCTGTGCTGTGGTCACAGGTCGTGGCCAGCACATTCGACAAGGCCCGCGGTGCAGCATTGGGGCTGGCTCTGATCGGCACGGCAGCGGTGGCTTTCAGCCTGCCCAATCTTGTTGCAGCCATAGAGCCGGAGCATGGCTGGCGCATAACCTTACGGGTCATCGCCCTGATGCCTATAGTGATTGCTGTGCCCGTTGTTGCCCTGCTTTTGCGGCGAAAAAAGCTGGGACAGAAGAGCACCGCTGCAGGTGCTGGCGCGCAAGGAGCCGCCGTCTCGGAAGCACTGAAAGACTATCGCTTCTGGGTTCTGACGGCTTCGATCCTGCTTGGTTATCTGGCCATTTCGGGGGCTGGACCAAACCTAATGCCAGCCTTTACGGATCGGGGGATTGATGTTACCAAGGCCGCTGCCATTGCCAGTGTCTATGCCATCGCCATGGTTCCGGGGCGGATTTTCTCGGGCTTTTTGATGGACCGTTTCTGGGCTCCCATGGTGGCAGCCGTCATCCTCATTCTGCCGGCAGGGGCCTGCCTGATTCTGGCCAGTGCAACAGAAGTCTGGATGCTCGTTTTTGCTTGCGCCCTGCTTGGCCTTGCTGCTGGGGCAGAGCTGGATGTGCTCGCCTTCCTGACCGCTCGTTACTTCGGACTGGCCAATTATTCCCGGATATATTCGCTTAGCTATGTAGCTCTGGCGACAGGGAGCGCGACAGCTCCCACACTATTTTCCAGAAACAATGAATGGACAAGCAGCTATGCACCCAGCTGTAAAATTGCGGCGGTTCTGTACATTTTTGACGCCTTACCAATGTGGACGTAGGGCTGAGAGCCAGTATTCGAT
>JBKEEC010000109.1:0-3258 GCA_047975785.1 Sphingomonadaceae bacterium
CAGAAACTTCAGCAAAACGCATCACGGTTTCCTGATTCAGTCCGGCAAGCGCAGATCCACGTGCAGCCATAGCCGTGCGGATGGCACTGCGTTCCGCACCCAGCTGCTCAATCCTCGCATGGGCAGGCCCCAAAGTGCCAGATTTCTGGGCTTCTTCCGCTTCTGCATCTGCATAACGGATGAGCAGTTTCTGGAATATCGGATCACCTTGCAGCTTTAGTGCCCGGTTTGCCGTTGAGGTGGATACGCCCAGGGTTGCCGCAAGGCGCCCGGCCGAAGCCTGTTCGCGGACCCGCGCAGCCTGTGCCTGTCTCTCGCTCGCCTTCAAATCATCAAGCGCCGCAATGCGGTTGTTGAACTGATCCAGTGAGACAAGCCCGGTGCGCCCCTGAAATGCCAGCAAGGCCCGCTGTGCATCCGCAACCTTGTGTTCGAGGTCAGCGATCCGGTGAAGGTCCACTTTTTCCCGGCTGGCAGCTTCATCCTGTCGCAATTTATCCAGTTCCAGCGAAAACGCCGCTTGCAGGGCTTTCGCGCGATTTTGCGCCTGTTCCGGCGTATCACCGGACATGGTGACGATAATCAGATTGGTCTGGTCAACCAGCTTTACATCTGGCCGGGGAAAGGATGCAGGGCTTTCGTGCAGACTGTTGGCCGCCTCTTCAAGTATCAGATCGGACATCAGCAGACGTTTGTAATTCTCTGTCGGGCTGAGATAGGGGCTGGCAAAGGCTGAATTGGTCGTGGCACTGGCCTGACCGATTGATTCCAGATTAAGGCTCCCTCCCACTCCGCTCCCCGGCAGGATCAGCGTCATCTCACTTTCATAACGATCTGGCCCCGCAGCCAGCCACAACAGGGCAACGCCCCAGATCAGGGCCATGGGTATGGCGATTGCCCTGAGATAGCGTTTATCCCTGCCCAGAGCAGGTAACCCCGTCAGTATCAGGTGCCGGGAACGGGAGAGCCAGTCACGTTCAGGCTCATGCTCGTGCTGCTGATTTTCTGATCCCGCTTTATCTGGCGTATTAACACTGGTCATTTCACAGCCCGATCCAGAATCAAGGCACTGGTGCCAATCCCGGCAATATCGCCAATCAGGCCCACCGCTTCGCGGAAATTGGTCCATCCGCTGTCATAGCAGGCAAGAGCATCGCCTGGCATCAGATACGGGTTTTCCTGATCACGCCCCTCTCCGCGCACAAGTTTTTCAATCGAACGCTCAACGACCACGCCTTGCCCGGTCGCCGGATTTCGCGAAATCAGAACGGCCTTGCGCCCCGCCTGCATGGCAGAGCCACCCACGCAGTTCATCTCTACCAGAGCCTCAAGAAAACGTGTGCCATAAGGCAGGGATGTCGTGTCCTTGCCAATGGCGGCACCGGCATTATTCCCGGCACTATGGGTCAGATTGGACATATGGACACGGATTCCCGCAGCCGTCAGTGGCCCGGTATGCGCAAGGCGTTCATCAAAGCATGAAGAAGCCGGCACAATGATCCTGTCCCCGCTGGTCAATTCCGGGTCAGGTGCAGGCCAGCCACCTACCAGCCCGCGCATATCCAGCACAATGCGCCGGTCGCCGCGCAACAGGACGATCTGGCTGATATCCGCATCTGGCCGGACCCCGGCTGCCGCACGCAAGGCCGATGATACGGTCCGCCCATCATTATCATCACCTGTGGCAAGGACGGTATTTTGTCCCGATCCTGCCTCCTTGCGACGTTCACCCACGCGCACCTGCCCTTGCGAAAACACCGCACCGGACACACCCACGGTTACACCGCCCGATTCCTCTATCCGCACTGTCACGCCATTGGCCAGTGGCCGGATGATCTGCTGCGCGACCAGACTATCGCGCAATCTTTGTTCCAGAGCCTCACTATCAATGCCTGCAGCAGGAACCCGGCCAATAATGGGCAACAGCACATGGCCATCGGCATCCACGACATAATGACCTGAAAGCGTGTCCGTATCCCCTGCAATATCGATACGAAGCCGGTCACCCGGGGCCAGAACCAGTTGATTGAGCCCCTGGAGGTCAGCATCCACAATATTGTTTATCCCGGTGTCGGAATAATGGGCATCCGTGCACAAGGCCGGGCTTGTTTGAGCAATGCCCGCAGACGCCTGCCCCGGCATCCACAGACTTCCATCAGGGTTTTGCGGCGAGGGACCGGAAACACATCCGGCAAGACTGCAAAACAGGGCAAGCATACTGGCAAATCGGGAACGCAAGACGGATATCCTTTACGATAAAATCCATGCGCATTTACCTTCAAGTCGCGTGCCAGTTTTATAGCTCGCAAAATGCCCGATAAGTGTTGCATTTTGCATGTTGCATTCTGCTTGACGAAATAAATCATTGCAATTTGCAATAAATTCGCATAATGCAACAGGTGATCTGTGCAAATTCGTAGGAAATCCGTTCAGGCGATCAGGAATGAATCTTGCTTATGACATGATGAGAGAACAATCATCAGCATGTGAGGGCTTGATGAAGGGAATAATTTTCGCTGAACTGGTGCGCTATCTGGAATACCATTCTGGCGCAGCCTTTGCCGATTCCGTGCTGGAAGAGGCAGACCTTCCCAATGGCGGCGCCTTTACCAGAATAGGAAGCTATCCGTTCACTTATGCGCTGACCCTGATACGGGTTGCGAGTGACAAAAGCAGTGTGCAACAGGATATATTATGCGAGAACTTTGGCGAATGGCTCTTTGGCCGTTTTGCCATCCTCTATCCGGAGCTCATTTCCAGATATGAAACCTCCGACCACCTTCTGAGCGAAGTCGGCCCCCATATTCATGAGCAGGTTGTTGCCCTCAATCCGGATGCAAGTCCGCCAGAAGTGGCCATGTCTCTTGAGGACGGTGCGGCAGTAGTGGAATACCGTTCCCACAGGCCCTTTGCCCATATTGCCTGCGGGCTGGTGCGTGGATGCCTGGCCCATTTCGGTGATGATCGAAAAGTCATCTGGCTTTCCGGAGGCGACCCGACATATGCACGCTTTCATATTATTCCGAAAGACAGGGTCTGACCCTGATGAGCCAGCCACATATCCTGATTGTTGAAGACAGTGCATCACTGGCACTGGGTTATGCCGCCCAGCTCAGTTCAGCCGGATACACGGCAGACCTTTGCGGAACCGGCGCAGAAGCAGAGCGTTATTTTACCGAAAGTCCCCTCCCCGAAGTCATCCTGCTGGATTTGCAATTGCCCGATGCGAACGGGCTGGATCTGCTCCGCATCCATGAG
>JBKEEC010000002.1:0-1693 GCA_047975785.1 Sphingomonadaceae bacterium
CAGGAACGGAGCGACGCCCGAGGCGCGCTCATCCTCGTTTGTGGCGAGATAGAAATCCTTATCGAAAAACTGGAGCCTGTGCTCGATGTCGGATTGCGGCGGGGCGCGATGGATGGACAGCCTTGGCTGTACGCCGTCGCCGGTAGGGGCACGGCCCGGACGGCCCTCATGGCGCCCCGCGCTCACCCAATGAGCGAAGGGAATGAGATTGGAATTGCGGATGTCGGGATTGGAGGCGAGATAATAAACCGTTGAAAATACACGGGAGGGATCGCGACCTTCTTTCCAGCCTTCAGTCATGTAATGGCGCAGGCATTCCGCGCTCGAGGCCTCGATCAGATCGGGATAGGTTTTGCGATAATAGGGCGCATCGAACTGGCTCAGAAGTTTGCTGTCATCCGATGCGGAGAGCTCCGGTGCGGGTGCAGCAGGCGGCTTTTCATCCGGGGGAGACGGAAGCCTGGGCAAGGCCGGACGCCCTTCGGCATGGCCGTATTTGGCCCAATGCGCAAAGGGATGAATTCTGACCGACCGGATGTCGGAGTTTTCAGCCAGATAGAATTGTGTCGAGAACTGCTTGTCGGGATTGAATCCGCATACCCAGCCGATGCCCATATAATGCAGGAAGGGGTCCGCACCGGGGGCGATGTTCTTGTTGTGGTGGTGTCTGTAATATGACTCATTGAACATCTGCCGCGCTTCGTTGAAGCCGGGGCACAGCAACGCATCCTTGTATCGCCCGTCGATCAGTTCCAGTGGCGAGGCGTCACGCCCTTCAGCCGCGCCGTAGTCGAGATAGTGCTCGAACGGTTCGGCCTGAGCCCGTGCTACATCCGGGTAGCGGATCAGATAGGATAAAACAGAGAAATCCGCTCGCGGATTCCGACCCTGACGCCAGCCATCTTTCAAATAATGTGCAAGGGCTGATTGCTTCCGTATTTTCAGATCCTGGTTGCTTCTGATGTAATAATCAGCGTCAAAATCTTTCAAATTATCTGTTTTTTTGTCTTTTTTTGAAAAAATAGACAAAATGGTCATCGGTCAAGGTCCTGCAAGTAAGTCTGCTGAAATGCTCCAGAGATGAGCGAAGTGCTTCGAGTAAGAGGCAAGGGCGTTGTGCATTCCTATGTGACTGTGACTGCAACCGATTTACGGAGTTTTGAAGGCAACTGCAATGCGCTGAATCGCAGTCATGCGAGAGAGATCACGATTGACCCAGGGTAAGTCTCCGGGTGCTGATAGGAATAACGATGTAATGAGACCCGTGCGCGGGTGGGTTTAAGCATTGATATTGCGTGATTTATCGCCATCTGAATTTGGCAGCAGTCCTGTCGCAGTTGTGCTGACCAAGGCCGGGGGTGGGCGTTCGATTGCGTCTAACGTGTTGGTGAGCGAGGCAAATTGCATTTATGCATACAACAGCAGACAAGATTTTGGCCATGCCTGCGGCGTTGGTGCACGGATGGGCGTTGGTGCACGGATGGGTGATTGATGATACGCAGGCGCCGATTTCACTCCAAGCATGTTTACTGATGCCGTTCAAGTTCCATGAGGCTCGCCGTCATCACATCCCGAAGATGCGGTATCACGTTCGCAACTGGAGCGAATACGACCGGGGCCTTGTGCGGCGTGGCGACGTCCGTGTCTGGCTTTCCCAAGAAGCGCTTGCCGGCTGGAGGGCGACCAGTCGCAC
>JBKEEC010000110.1:0-7114 GCA_047975785.1 Sphingomonadaceae bacterium
AGGCGCATCCGGTAGTGAATGCCGGAACGCTTTACCAGTAATCGGGTCGAGAAGCATTTGTGATGTCTTCGGAAAAGAAAGCCTTTGCCTTGCGGCTCGACCCGGCGGGTTATGATGCGGTGGAGCGTCTGGCCGCTGCGGAATTACGCTCCGTCAATGCTGAAATGGAGATATTGCTTCGGGATAGTCTGGCTGGACGCGGCATCAAGGTTTCCAGAACCCGGATAACGCGCCGTCGGGGCAGGCCACCAGAGCGGAATACTGACAGCGCCTGATACCCTGTTCTGATGAGGTTGAACCACCAGGGTGTTTCAACCTCATCATATCCGGGATTACTCCTTGTCTGTAGCAGAATCCTTTGATTTTTCGTCAATGATAGTTGCTTCCTGCGGTGGGCGCGGGGGCGGCATGGTCGCCGTGCGATTGCCGGTTTTCAGATAGGTGTCAAACCAGTCCAGCATACGCAGATTGTAATCATAGCGCGCAGCAGCCTTGCTATTGCCATGACCTTCACCCGGATAAAACACCAGGCGCACCGGCGTTTGCGGTTTGCGGGTCTTGATATGGCGATACAGTTCCATGCTTTGCGTCGGGCTAACGCGTGGATCATCTGCACCATGCATGATCAGCAACGGCGTATCGGCCTTGTCGACATGGGTAATGGGGCTACGCTCCATCAGGTGATCCCATTCTTCCCACGGCCATTTGCGCTCATGCACCAGATACATTTCATTGGGGATATCCGTGGTGCCGAATTTGCTCACATTGTTAGAGATGCCGACAAACATCACTCCGGCAGCATATTCCTGCGAGTAATAGGTGGACCCCCAGGCGGTAGCAAACCCGCCATAGGAACCACCCGTAATGCCGGTGCGGGCCGGATCGGTGACACCGGATGTAACCAGCGCGCGCTTGCCATCAACAAGATCGTCAAATTCCTTGCCTGCATAATCGGCCTGATGGGATTTGGCAAAGGCCACGCCATACCCGGTTGATCCGCGGTAATTGGGGTGGAAGATGGCATATCCCTTGCCCGCACCTACCTGCCCAGGCATGGAGTAATTGGTCAGCCAGCCATTGGAATAATGGCTTTCCGGAACTCCAAGGATCATCATGATGGTTGGGCATCCGCCTTTGGCCGAAGATCAAGCCGTCACAATCAGTATACCCTCGATTTACTGCACGACCCGCGCAGGATAACGAATGATACTCTGCTTGCCAAAATCAATATCTGCCAGCCATGGATTATGCCGGGTCCAGCGGGTGAACTGGCCATTGTCGAACATAAACAGCTCGGTGGGATGGCTTGGCGAGGATGCCTCAACCATGATTTTTCCGCCGCGTGCATCTACTTCGCCAAGGCTCAGATCGCCCGGATCAAATTGCTGCAATTGCTTGCCTGAAGCATCGTAAAGACGCAGCAAGCTACGCGCTCCGGTATGGACCACTGCGACGAGCTGCCCCTGATCGGTCCAGTCAGTGTCGATAACGGCTTCGGGTGCGCCTTCATTCACCGGACGATAGGCGCCGCTGGCGGTGTCAACGAGATAAAGTGTGGTAGCCCCCGGATCATGCTGATCAACCCCGGCGACCATGGAAAGTGTGTTCCCGTCAGGCGACATTTCAACATCACCCAGCTTGCCCGGTGTAGTGACCTGACGGATAACATTGCCACTGGCAAGATCCAGCACGCTGACACGCTTTTTCATGTAGCTGTCATCCACCAGAGTTGTTGGGGCAATTTCGGCGATTGCACGCTTGCCATCGGGCGTGATGATCAGACTCGTAATATGGCCAGTAACAGGAATCTGCCGTGGATTTTCATCCACCTTGTCGCTGACGCGCGCGGCAAACAGCCTGTTGGGGCGCTGCTCCTCTTCATAGACCTCGGCATCAAAACCCGCTTTTTCCGCCTTTTCGCGTGATTTATCGGGTGCGGCACTGGCAATCAGATACAGGGTTTGCCCATCCGGTGCCCATGCGTATTCCGAAATACCGACATCATCAATTCCGGCAAGCTTGTGCTGTGCCCCGCCATCCAGCGGGATTCCCCAAACGCCGCGCTTTTCCTTGTCTGCTGTCCATGTGAAACTGATCATCCTTCCGTCGGGTGAAAAACCGACATCAGACACGCTCATGTCACGGGGGAGGAAGTCCCGCACTTCCTCTGCCCCCCAGCTGACGCGCAATTGCTGTTTGGTTGATCCGTTTTCCTTGCCTTTGGTCACATCGGGGAGCCAAGCCGTTGTGTGGGCGACACGGGTTCCGTCCGGTGAAACGGCAATGGCGCCGACCTGCTCGATACGGGCGACATCCTCAGGTGTCATCGGGCGGGCAAGTGCAGAAGCGGGAACAAGCAGGCTTGCAGCAAACAGTGCGGCGCGCAAGGAAATCATGGGCTGGAATATCCTCTCATTTGAAACTAAAGAGATTTGCTATAACGAATATGATGCAGGCGGCAATGTCATTTCCTCCTGTGTTGATAACAAGGATATGACAGGAATGCCACGCTTACGACCACTCCCGCAGTCCCTCTCGCATATCGCATTGCTTGCTGCCGTTTTTGCTCTTCCGGTTACTGGTGCGACGGCCCGGACCTCAGGAGCGACCCCCGGAACCGGCCCGGCATCTACTCCGGCATCTACCTCGGCATCCGGGCAAGAAACCGGAGATGAATCGACCTCGCCATCACTCATGCATGACATGCTGTTTGCGCTCTTTGCATGGAATGATGAGCAGGAAATGAAGCTCAATCCGGTAGAGGCAATGTATCGTGGGGATATGCGCTATGCGGACAGGCTCGGAGATTATCTGTCGGATGAATATTATACAGATACCTACAAGCTGGCAGAGGATACCCTGACCACGCTGGGCGAGATTGATCGTGACGCACTCTTTCCGGAAGACCAGATCGCCTATGATGTGTTCGCATATAATCAGGAAAAAATTCTCAAGGAAAACTCACCTGAAATTCTGGCGCTGACTGCTGTGACGCCGATAGATCACTTTACCGGCGTGCATACATTCTATCCGACTTTTGCCAGTGATCAGGGGCCGCTACCCTATAAGACGATCAGGGATTACGAAAATGGCCTGTCCCGCAATGCTGATTATATTGCCTATATAGACCGTGCCATCATGCGGTTTCGCGAAGGAATGGGCAGCGGAGTGCTGTCAACACAACTGACAATCGGCAATGTAATCGCGCAACTGGATACGCAACTGGCCATGCCGGTTGAAGAATCTCCCTATTGGGGGCCTGTTGCGGCTATCCCTGACAGTTTCAGTGATGCTGACAGGACCCGTCTGACAAACGCATACCGCAGTTCGATTGCAAGCATTTATGCTGCCAACACGCGGCTGCGTGATTTCCTGAAGAATGATTATTATCCCGTTGCCCGTACCAGCGTGGGGCTGGTTGATATGAAGGGCGGACAAGAACTCTACGCATGGAAGATCGAGGATAATACAACCCTGCCCCTGTCGGCGGAAGAAATCCACGCTACGGGCCTGTCCGAAGTGTCGAGGATTCGCGGTGAAATGGAGAGGGTCAGGCAAGAGGTTGGTTTTGACGGGACGCTTCACGAATTTTTCGAATATCTTCGCACAGACCCGAAATTCAAACCGGAAAGCCGTGAGGCCCTGACCAGAGCCTATTATGCGATCGGCAAGGAAGTGGACGGGAAAATTGGCGACTATTTCAACCATACGCCCAAGGCAAAGCTTGAAATCCGCCCCTATCCCGAATTTCGGGAAAAGTTTGAGGCCGGTGGCTCTTACGAACCGGGCTCGGCAGATGGGTCCCGCCCCGGCGTGTTTTATTTTAACGCCTATGATTTGCCCAGCCGGACCACGCCGGGAGAGACGACATTATATCTGCATGAAGGTGCGCCCGGCCATCATTACCAGATCAGTCTCGCACAGGAAAATGAAAGCCTGCCCGCCTTTATGCGCTTTGGCGGCAATACGGCCTATGTAGAAGGCTGGGCACTCTATGCTGAAACGCTCGGCTATCCGATGGGGTTTTATAAAGACCCCTATCAGCGGTTTGGCACGCTGGATGACGAAATGCTGCGCGCCATGCGGCTTGTGGTTGACACGGGCATTCATGCAAAGGGGTGGAGCCGCGATCAGGCCATAGAATACATGCTGGACAATTCCGGCATGGGACGGACAGATGCCACAGCCGAGGTGGAACGCTATATTGCCATGCCAGGGCAGGCGCTGGCATATAAAACCGGAGCCATGACTATCCAGCGTTTACGCCAGAAGGCAGAAAACGCGCTGGGAGATTCTTTTGATATTCGCGCTTTCCATGATCAGGTTCTGGGCACCGGCTCCTTGCCTTTGCCCGGACTGGAAAGCAAGATTGATAGCTGGATCAAACGGGCACAGGGTAACTGATCTGTATTCACGGGGCGGTATGTCAAACCAGACGGCAGTGATGCCAAATCATCATCAGTATGAAACGCTTGGGCCGGAATGATAAAAGAACAAAAATGACAGCAGGAATGCAGCAGGAGGGATCGTGCTTGATACAATTGATATAACCGCGTGGAGCGCCACAATCATGGGCCTGTTTTGTATTGCGTCCGCGATTGGCGCATTGCGACAACCCGGCTCGTGGCAAACTATGGTGAGAGAAATTGACCGCTCGCCCGCATTGCAGATGATCGCCGGATTTATGGAACTGTTTACAGGCGCGGCTATCTATCTGCTGAACCCGTGGGTGCCTGCCGATATCCTGTCCTGTATCATGAAAGCGATTGGCGGGCTGATGCTGCTGGAGGCTATGACAGTGATGGCCCTGTCCGATATCTATATGCAGCTCTGGCTCAAAAATCTGGCGGCTATTCATCGTGGCTGGGCGCTGGTGACTTTGCTGGCAGGTCTGGGGCTGGCTGCGGGCGGTATGCTCCGCTTCACCTGATGTCCCCCTCAGGCCAGCGGGGCCAGAACGCCCATCTGGCCATCGCACCAGCCCAGAATGCCTGCTTCGCCCGAAGCGAGAACTTCGCTGACCTCGCCTACCAGCACATCATGCGTGCCATAGGCGACGCTGTTGACAATAGTGCAGAAGATTTTGGCCGGGGCATCCTCAATGAACCAGTCTTGCCCGCGCTGGACCCATCCGGGCAAGCGGAAACGCTCACCCTTGCGATCTGATCCAGCAAAAGGCGCAAGGTGTTCGCGCGTGACCTCGTGCAGAAGATTGATGCAGAAATGGCCGGACCGCACAATCGTGTCATGACTGGAGCCGGAGCGGTTGATGGCTACAGCCATGGCGGCCGGGTCCAGCGAAACGGGCATGATGGCAGACATGGCCAGGCCTGCCGGCGCCGCGGTATCCGGATCACTGCTGGTAACAATTCCCACCGGAGCCGGCATGAAGCGCAGAACTTTCTTCAGGTCGGCGGATATGTCCTGATCAGTAGGCACTATGCGTGGTTCTCCTTTACGCTGGCTGGCAATCCGGCCAGATTATACGATACCGTTCGCCCTATCCAAGAGTATTTTCCTGCTGTTTTCATTCCTGCTTTTGCGGCGTTGTATCTATAAAAGTGTTTGCAAACTTGCAGGTTAGCGGCTAGCAGCCCCTCGTCATCTGGGGAGTAGCCAGCCGCTTTTGTGCGGGCCTGTATGTCAACATACTTGGTCGAGAGGCCATGGTATACAGGGGACGAAGCACGCAGAGCGGGGCTTCGTTCGGGCGAGACCAATGACACTGCGCTTCTGTCCGGTCGGGCAGGGAGGTGCGGTGTTATTGTGTCTGAATATGCCCGACCCGGAGTTTAGTAATGGAAGCATTATTCACATCCACTGCAGTGGTTGCGCTCGCCGAAATAGGCGACAAGACCATGCTGCTGGCTATTGTTCTGGCAACACGTTTTCGCAAACCCTTGCCCATTATTCTGGGTATTCTGTTTGCGACACTGGCCAATCACGCATTGGCGGCTTTTGTCGGTAGCACGGTTGCCAATTTGCTGGACGGGCAGTGGTTCCGCTATGTGATCGGCATAAGCTTTATTGCCATGGCGGCATGGACTCTGGTGCCGGACAAGCTGGATGATGAGGAAGCAAAACCGCCCCGTTTTGGCGCCTTCCTGACAACTTTTGTTGCATTTTTTCTGGTTGAAATGGGCGACAAGACCCAGATCGCCACGATTGCGCTGGGCGCCCAGTTCCACAATGTTGTGATGGTGACTCTGGGGACAACGCTGGGCATGATGATTGCCAATGTCCCGGCGGTGTTTCTTGGTCATACGCTTGTTGAGCGAGTGCCGCTCAAACTGGTGCGCACCATAGCCGCCGGCCTGTTTCTGGTAATTGGCCTGTGGGTGATAATAGAAGCCGCACTGGGGTAAAGTGTGAAGGCAAAAAGTGGGCGCCGCGCGGGCTTGAGCAATGTGTGATGGGTCAAACTCATCGCACAGGTCTCATCAGTCCTATGTCATCCCGCTCTGTGATTATGGATGAAATCGCAGGGTAAGTGAAAAATCCAGATCCTCCGGCGCTATCTGTTCGGGAGGATCTGGAAAAGGTGCTGCCCGTCGCAGAGTGCCCAGTGCCAGACGGTCCAGCCGGATCGTGCCACTGCTTTTTGCTACTTCACTGGAATGCAGGCCCCCGGCCTTGTCCAGCCGGAAATGGAGGGTGACTTCCCCGTGCAACCCGTGTCCGCCCGGCTTGTGGGCCATGATTATGGCCCTGATTTGCGAACGATATTGTTTGAATACATCTGCTTTTGTATCTGAAACGAGGGCCGTGTCTGGCGAGGCAGCGACATTGAAACGGACGGGCTGCAGGACGGGGGAGGGTGCAGGAGGTGGCAGGGTGTCTGTCTCTGTCATGACAGAGACAGGGATGAGAGTTTGCCCGGTCTGTGGCGTGGCCTGTAATTGCGGCATATTCCTGTCAGGAATTATCAGGTCTTGCGGTGGTCTGTCTCGTCGAGCCAGAAGGCTTGACGGAGGCGCGCCTTGCGGTGTTTCCAGCGTTATGAGTGTCGCCCTGAGCGGCGGGCCTGAAGAGGCTTTGGGCGGAATAATCTGCAGGGCCGCAGCCAATGCCATGAAGGCCAGCGCCTGAATCAGAATAATTGGCAAGGCTACGG
>JBKEEC010000111.1:0-3091 GCA_047975785.1 Sphingomonadaceae bacterium
CGGCAAGATCAAACATTTTCATGATTATTGAGCCTCCTTTTGCTTGCCATGTGGAAAATACCCATCAGGTCATCAACTCCTGAAGTGTTTCGCGCCAGAGTAGTGGAAGCTGGGTGGGACGTCGGCTCACACGATCAACATAGACATGAACAAAGTGTCCTTCGGCAGCAGCGCCGGGCATGTTGTCTGTGAAGATGCCGATCTCATAACGAACGCTTGACGTGCCAAGGTGAGCTATACGCAGCATTGCAGTAACCGGCTCAGGGAAGCTAACCGGCCTGCCATAGCGGCAGCTACTTTCCACAACCAGACCGACAATCTGGCTATTTTCGATATTGAGCAGCCCTTTTTCCATCAGGAAACTGTTTACTGCGCTGTCAAACCAGCTGTAGTATATCACATTATTTACATGGTGATAGACATCATTATCCATCCATCGTGTATATACACGATGGCTGAAGCAATAGACTGAAGCGCTGCGAAATTTCTCCCTGCTCATTTCTGCATGTCTCCAGGCAGGCTTTGCTTGTACATCTGGTGTCAAGGCTCCACAACATTGAAAGCAGGGTCGAACTTCGATAGCAGCCCCATCAGTTCGACCAGCTTGCCAGTGCTGCCCTCTACTTGGATTTGCCCTGTGGCAATTGCTGTTTTTAAGTCCAGCTCTCGCAGGTTGACTTTGTCCAGAGTTGGTTTGTCCAGCCTGATGGTTGCGTCCGCTTGGGAATGCACTTGCCCCTCGCGATGTGTCAGAACGCCATTGCGCAAGGTCATGGCAAACGACTGGTCAATATCCGGGAAAACCCAGTTGAGAGTCATGTCATGCCCCAGCGCCTTATCCAGATCCAGCCGCACTGCCATCAGATCAAAAAACATAGGAGGTTCCATCGCCCCCACCATGTCAGCAGTATTGCGTGGCGTTTGCTTCTGCACACCCTGGCGCAGTTCAATTGCACCTGTAAGATACATATTCCGCCACAATCCGTTTTCGGACTGATAGGCCAATTGCTCAAAAGCATCCGCCTGTGCCGCACGCGCATCGGTATTTTGAGGTTCGGCGAAGACGAGGCGATTTCCAAGCTGAACGGCCCAGCGATAGTCCCCTTCAGCCATCGCTCCACGCATCATTTCGAGCACACGGTCACTCCCCCCCATCGCCTCAACATAGCGCCTGCTTTCTTCCACTGGTGTCAGCGGATCAAGATTGACCGGGTTGGCATCATAGAAGCCCAAAAAACGCTGATAGACAGCCCGCGCATTGAACCCGAGCGAGCCATAATAGCTTCTCGTATACCATTTCTTCCCAAGTGTTCCGGGCAATGTCTTCATGGCGTCGGCAATCTCGGCTGGCGTCAGCCCCTTGTTTGCCAGATGAAGTGTTCGATCATTGATGAAAGCATACATATCCCGCTGGTCGGCCAGCATCATGCGCACATTGTCTCCGCCCCAGGTCGGCCAGCCGTGCTGGCCAATCATCACATCCGAGCGGTTGCCATACCGCACCAGGCTCTGATCCAGAAACCTGCTCCAGGCTTTTGCATCGCGCACCTGTGCACCGCGCGGCGTCAGAACATTATGCATGGCCTGAAGCACATTGTCGGCAGCACCAAAGACCCGCATTTGCGAGAGGTAGAAATTCATGTCTGCAGGTGCTTCGGCCCCGGAAGTCAGTTGAAACTCTATGGTAACGCCGTCGATGGTCCTTGTTTCATAGGCTGACTTCACTTCATCCGTCGGTGCAATCAGGCCGATCTCCCCGCCTCGAACAGCACTTTTCCCGATACCTGTGTCAACTTGCCCTTCTGCGCTTAACGGGACGGGAAAGGCTCCCTGATATTGGGCGCGCCTCAGCATGGCCGTTCCAGCCATAATATTCTCGCTGACAGCTTCATGCAGGAATCCCGAAGGCGCGATAATTTTTACGCGCCCGGACCTGACATTGGCTTCATTCACTACGCCGCGCACACCTCCGAAGTGATCCAGGTGAGAATGTGTATAGATCACTGCCACAACGGCTTTTTTCGGACGATTTCTGAAATAGAGATCAAGCGCGGTACTTGCAGTTTCTGTGGTCGTCAGCGGGTCAATGATGATAATCCCGCTGTCGCCTTCCACAATGGTCATATTGGCAAGGTCAATGCCACGCACTTGGTAGACACGATCCGTCACCTTGAACAACCCGGTCTGGGCATTGAGTTGCGCCTGCCTCCACAGGCTGGGATTGACCGTATCGGGGGCCTTGTCCGCTTTCAGGAAATCAAAAGCTGCATGGTTCCATATCACGCGTCCGGTAGCATCACTGATGACGCCGGTAAACGACTCAACAAGGCCTCTGGTTGCAGCTTCATAGTCAGCACGGTCATCAAAAGGCAATTCTTTCAACACAGCTGCATTCGCCGTAGCAGTTGCTGGACTGGCAGGCCTAGCCTTGGCCACAGATAAACCTGACACAGAAATTGCCGCTGCCATAACAGCAGTTATCGTGCAACACATTCTATCTCTCATGCCTCTCTCCTGCTCGGGGATACTCATTCTGTTGGCCACACTATACTCTTGCGAATAGTTCAGCAGGCCACTCCAGCCGGGGGGGGGGGGGGCTTCCTTCATTGGCCGGGTAGTATTATTCGATACGCTCTACAGGCGGTTTTTCCCACTTGTCTTCGAGCAGTTCTCCAGTAGGCCAATATGCTCTGGCAGCGATAAGAAAGGGACCGTCCGGGGCTGGCAGCCAGTTCATTTCCTTGTCTGCACCGGGAGGATCATGCTGGATATACAGCGTTATACCACCATCGGGGTCATGTCGGAGTTGCTGCAACATGCTGGAATTGATCAGATAGCGTTTAATCGGGTTTTCAACCAGCATTCTGTCAGGCAGGGAATACATGGTCAGCGACCAGAAAGCCTGAACCTGCGGCAATTGTTCAGGAGTGAAATGCACCCGGTACCGCCCGCTAGCCCCATTAAACGACTTTCCTTCTGAATCCATATAAAACCCCGAATAGATAGCCTCTTCCTTGGAGTTTCCATATATACCACGGACTGCACCAGCCATCCGATAGAGGTAGTTGTTGTGCAGATATTCGCGAGTTCC
>JBKEEC010000112.1:0-15322 GCA_047975785.1 Sphingomonadaceae bacterium
ACCGGGCCGAACACTTCTTCCTGTGCTATGGCCATATCCGGAGTGACATCATCGAAAATAGTTGGCTCAACAAAATACCCCAGGTTGAAGCCGCCATTGCCGCCTCTATGAACCAGAGTCGCGCCTTCAGCCTGCGCTTTTTCGATATAGCCCAGCACCCGGTCTCGCTGCCGAGCCATGGAAAGCGGCCCTATCATGGTCTGCTCATCCCACGGATCGCCCATGGCCACACCAGACACTGCAGTCCTGAGCGCATCCATAACCTCGTCATGGCGCTGTTCGGAAACCAGCAAACGGGTCTGCGAAAAGCATATCTGGCCGGAAAAAGGTATGGCCACCGGAACCAGTGCAGGAATTGCCTCAGCCAAATTGGCATCATCGCAAATGATGGCCGCAGATTTCCCGCCAAGCTCCAGACTGCACCGCGCAACACGGTCTGCGCAGACCGCGCCAATATGCCGCCCTGCATCGGTCGAACCGGTAAAAGAAACCTTGTCCACACGCGGATCACGGATCAGCGCATCTCCCGCTTCGCGCCCCGCCGGAACAACGTTGAATACTCCAGCCGGAAGTCCCGCCTTTTCCGCACATTCTGCAAGTATCAGCGCATCAAATGGCGTTTCCGGGCTGGGCTTGGTCACAATTGTGCAGCCGGCCAGCAAGGCCGCTGCCAGTTTCTGGCTCAGCAGGACAAGTGGCGCATTCCACGGCAGAACCAGCGCACACACGCCCACGGCCTCGCGCACTATCCGGGCGTGCCCCTGTGCAGTGGGCCGCAACTCCTCAAAAGCATAAGTCGAAGCCAGATTTGCGAAATAATCAAAATAGGCCGGTACCAGCCCGGTCACCATCTGATTAAACCCTTGCGTCACCCCGACCTGCGCCGTCCAGACACGGGACAAGCTGTCCAGTCGGTTCTGGACTTCCTGTCCTATCCTGCGGATCACTTCGCCCCGTTCGGCAGGAGACATTCTCGGCCAGGGGCCATCATCAAAGGCTGTCCTCGCTGCTGCAATGGCGGCATCCATGTCAGCCGCACTGCCACCCGGCAGGGTTGTCATGACCTGTTCTGTCAGCGGAGAGACCAGCTCAAGCCGTTCATCCGAAAGAGGCTGCCGCCACTCCCCGCCAATGAAAAAACGTGAGCGGACATTCTCCGAAAGTTCAGTCGTAAAATCGAAACGGTCACGCATTCCAGTCTCTCCCAACAATTGGCTGCGCCTGCCTGAGTCGGGCAGGCCGCACAGCCTCAGGACTTATGCGGAAGGCTTGAACAAGGGCAGGGTCACGTCATCTGTCACCTTGTGGAACACAACCTCCACCGGCATGCCTATCTCAATGTTGGCAGCATCAAGCTCGACAATATTGGTAAGCAGGCGGATGCCCTCTTCCAGTTCCACCTCTGCAACCGGATAGGGGACTTCATCAGCAAAGCCGGAAAAATATTTCTGGTGCATGACCACGAAGGACGCCACCCTCCCCTTCCCTGACAAATCAGCCCAGCTCCAGCCCTTGCTCCGCGTATAGGGAGAAACTGGCGCAGGCGGGAAAAAGAACCTGCCGGTTGCATCGCATTTCTGCGCTACCAGCCGGTTTTCCTTGCAGGCATCGAAGAACGGCGCATTGCATCGGGAAGTATCGGGCAAGGGCTTCTGATAGGTCATGAATCGCTCCTCAGGATAATCGATGCTGAAACAGGTGTGGCGAGGCAAAATTGCAGCGCCTTGGCATCAGGGATTTGCCTGTTTTCGGGAACTTCACCGCGCAATTGGCGGACCCCCTCGGCGATCAGCGCCCAACCCTGCATGTAGCTTTCCGACATATGACCGCCACTGGTGTTGGTCGGCCAGCGTCCCTTGCCGAGTTGCAGGGTGCCATTGCGGACAAACTGCCCACCCTCCCCCTGTCTGCAAAAGCCAAGCCCCTCCAGCGCAAAGACAACCGTTGGCGAGAAGTTGTCATAGATCATCAGCCCGTCAATATCTTCACGGGTAACACCTGCCCGATCATAGACCTGCCCAGCCACTTTCTGCAGCGCCGGATACCAGTAGTCATCCGCCGGATAGGAATTCTGGGAAAAGTCATCCTGCCGGGCAAAGCCCGATACATAGACCGGCTTCTTGCGAAGATCCTTTGCCCGTTCTGGCGTGGTCATGATCCAGGCGACACCGCCATCATTGATAAGGCAATAGTCCAGCAAATGTAGCGGATCGCAAATGAACCGGCTGTTCTGGTGATCCTCCACCGTAATGGGTTTTTGCATTACAGCCTGCGGGTTCTTGCTAGCATGGTCACGAAAAGCCACTGCAATATGTGCCAGATCTTCTGACGAAGAGCCAAATCGTGCCATGTGCCGCCGCCACATCATCGCATGGCTTGCCCCCGGTGATGTGAAGCCCCAGGGGGCCCAGAACCCGGCCTCGCCACCATATTTCATGGCATTGGAACGGCCGTCATTGCCATAGACTAGCGCAATCGTGGTGGCCTGCCCCGAAGCCAGCGCCTCCGCTGCCATCATCAGCGCAATGGCGGAAAAGCGGCCATGTGCTTCGGTTGACTGGAGATAGGGTGTCTGGAGATTGGCAACCTCGGCAAAGCGGTCATAAGGAAGCCGATTGAGAATGACTCCGTCAATTTCATCGAGCGAGATGCCGGCATCAGTTGCGGCGGCTTCTAGCGCAGAAACGCCAAGTCCCACAGCATCCGTTTCAGGAAACACGCCATAATCAGTGTTGCCCACACCTACAATACAGGCCTTGTCTCTCAGATTCCAGTCAGACATCTGAACTTCTCCATCACAATTTCCAACATTCACTTTTTTGGCTACCCTGTCCGGCCGCTTGCCCGCGTCCATCAATCTGGGTTGGAGTAAGCGCTCCTATCAAACCAGAAAAGCACCACTTAATTGATCAAAACTCAACAACTCCTGCTCAATCGAGCAGTGAGCTGCGTAAGGTCAGTTGCAGCAAAATGGTTCTTGGTGCTGTATATCCACCGGCAAGGTCAGCCCCCAGGCCCGGCGTCGCATATCCGGGATAGGCTGCCCCCGTTGTCGGATATTCGAACGCATGGGCAAAGCGCAACGCATTGGTTAGATTGCGCCCTACAAGCGACAGCTCCCAGCCATCATCTGCCCCCTTGGCCGAGACAAACCCGTTGAAACGCCAGACCGACTTCTGCCCTGCACGCGGATTATGTGAGGGCTCGGGATTGAAGCTGTCGGTGAAATTGGCATCACCACCAAAGCTGATGGTTAAGCTGTCAGACACAGGCAAATCCCAGTTGAAGCCATGGCTCATGGTCCATTCGGGGGCACGCTCAACCTGCGTTCCCGAAAGATCCTGTGCCGAATAGCTGGACCCGATTGGCGCACCGGAAACCGGATCAAAGCGCGGCACAAGCTGAAGGTTGCAACCTTGAGCAATGGACTGCCCCGCATAACAGGGCGCAGTCGGATAGCTCAGATAGCGCGAACGGTTATAGGCAACACTGGACCGCAGAGTGAGACCCGGGACGGCATAGGGACTGAACGCCAGCGATGCCTCCGCCCCTTTAGACCGCGAACTGCCTGCATTGTTGACCTTGACTGCGATGCTTACCGGGTCAAAGGAATTAAGCTGTAAATTTTTGTATTTATAGGAGTATACTGACAAATCAAAGCTCAATTGACGATCCAGAACCGACCCTTTCATACCAATCTCGCCGCCTTTCGCTTGTGCCTGCGAAAAGCTGACATCATTGACAGCCGGCGGCGGGGCAAAGCCCGGAGCCATATTGAACCCGCCCGAAGTGAAGCCTTCGCGATATGCCGCGTAAATTGTCACATTCTGCGATGGACGATAGCGTGCAGTAATTTCCGGCGAGAAATCATTGAAGCTGAGCTTGTCCGGGGTAAAAATCAGATCAACCGGCCCGGGTGCAAACCCGGTCAGTGCGCTGGGATATTTCTTGCCACGAATGGTTTTTTTCTCATGGGAATAACGCCCGCCAGCGGTCAGTTCAAACTGTTCCGACAGAGTCAGAATCCCTTGCAGGAAGAAGGATGATGCATTGGTTTTCTGACGATACCTGTCATCCGTGAAAAGCAGCGGGCCTGCCCCCCCTGCCAGATAGCCATTGAAGATCAGCGGCCCGTCAAACCTCTTTTTGGCATCCTGAAAATAGGCTCCGGCAACAAAATTGAATGGCGAGTCAAACGAACTGGCAAGCCGAATTTCCTGCGAGAACTGTTCATCACCAACCCGCCCTGCTGTTGCCAGAGTTTCCACTTCGCCAGCAGACGCATTGTAACTCCAATGCTCATCCAGCTTGTAATAAGCCGAAACTGTCGTGATGGTCAGCGCATCAGACGGGCGCATGACCATCTGCAAGGAGCCGAGAAACTGGTCCTGGGTGAAAAACGGATTGATATAGCCGTCATAATAATAGGGCGCCGTGGCAAGGGTCGCCGCAGAGAACGCCGGTTCGACAACGATCCTGTCAAGTGTGCAATCATTGATGCCGCCGGTGTTGCCGGAATAGACCTGCATCTGCGGAGCACCCAGCGGGCAACTGAACATCTGGTTGCCCGATGCAACACCATTGTCCCGGTTACGCTTTGAATAGGCCACTTTCAGCTTGGCTTCAAAATCGTCCGCCGGAGAGTCGAACTTCAAAGTGCCGCGCAGAAACATGTCCCTCTGATCTGACACCGTGTCAGCACCAACCCCACTCGCGCCGCCCGGTACAGAATTGATCCGGTTACGGAACCAGCCCTCCTGATCGCCATAGGCCCCGATCAGCCGCAAACCGAGCGAATCGGTAAGCGGCGCAGAAACCATTGCCTCTACCTGTTTGCGCTTTTCCTTAAACTCATAACCCGATCGGACCATCCACTCGACCTCGTCCCCGGGGTCGGCAGACACGAGAGAGATAATTCCGCCAATGCTGTTCTTGCCATAGAACATGGCCTGTGGCCCTTTCAGGACTTCTGTCCGCTCAAGGTCATAAATGCCCAGATTGACTGCATTGCCCTGACTGACCTGCACACCATCAATATTGATAGATACTGCCTGATCCACGCTCGGGCTGGTTCCAGGCGAGCCAATGCCTCGCAAGTTGATCGAAGCACCACCAGGGCCACCAACATTGCCAATAACCAGCTGAGGGACTCGCGTCGAAATCTGACTTAGCGTGTTGGTTGAATATCGCTCCATTTCCTGAGCGCCCACAGCTGTGATTGCAGCAGGAACATCCTGCAACCTCTCATCGCGTTTGCGGGCCGAAACAATAATTTCCTGATCCGCCCCGGCAGACACGCCAGAGGAACTTTCGGTATCTTCCTGTGCGGTAGCATTTGTTGCCCAGACACTGTAAAGTGTAACCGCCAGAATGGATGCACAACTACGGGATATCGCTCTCATCTCTCTCTCCCTAAATCTTGAAGCCCGGTTGCATCTGCCTGGCAGATTGACTTCTGATTCACCTGAATGAGGAATTGGTAGCTTGAATATGCTGCTTGTGTGCCAGCACAAATTCTCTGCATAAATGAGAAAATATCAACATTGCATTGTGGGCGGAAAGGCAGCGCAACCGTCAGCGATGCGCCGTGCGTGTCCATAAGACCAGTGGTGCAAGCGCACAAAAACAGGCCAAAACCATCATTCCGGCTGATTGTGCGTTTGTGAATACGGTAAATACAATCGGCGCGCCGATCAGCATACCGGCATTGGCTCCGATCATATAGAGACTGGTTGTTGCCCCTGTCGCATCAGGCGATGGAATAATGTGTGGTAGGCGGGCCATACCGATTGCCCCGACCATTCCGCCAGCGATGTAGAAACAGAACAGGATTGCGGCCGAACCCCACAATCCGGTGATGGGAAAAAAAATCGCCGAGCCTGTCAGAGCCAGCAGAGCAAAGGCCGCAAGAGAAAGCTTGCCAACACCATGGTGCATTGCAACAGGGCCAACTATAAGACTCCCTATAATCGAGGCTGGGTAGCTGAACATGCCGTATCCCGCGGCAACAGCAGGGGAAACCCCGAAGGTGCCAGACGCATAAGTGGGAAATAAAGCTCCGAATCCAAACATCGCAATCGTCGCGATACATATGCCAAGCGAAAGCCCTGCTGGGCCTGCTGAGCGAAGAACTGCCCCCATGCCGGCCCCTGCATTGCTACTGTTTTTTTCTGGTTTCACCCAAGCAGGCAGCAGAGCCGAAAGGGCAAGCATCACAGCAAGGCACAGAGCATGGGCCGGAAACACCCATTGCCAGTTCGGCCCTGCAAACAGCCCGCCAAATCCTAGAAACAAACCAACACCAAGGGGAACACTGGTTGATATCACCGCCATGGCAAGAGGCTGTCGCGCGCCCTCAGTAGTGCGCACCACCATGGCTATCGTGCCGACTGATACCGCAATAAACCCGGCCCCTTCCAGCAGGCGCCCTGCCAGTAGGGCCGCGAAACTGCTCATCGGCCACATCAGCACATTAGCCAGAATCATAACGGACAGACCCGCCACAATAATTTTCCTGTCACCCAGCCGGTCTGTCATTGCGCCACTAAAAGGGGCAAGCAGGACGGATGCGGCGGAGATGACGGAAATCAGCCAAGCGGCTTCTGATAAAGACACATGGGTGGTCTTTGCCATATCTCCGACCAGCGGGATCAATTTGCCAACAGAGCCGCCCGAAATGACAGCATAGAGATAAATCAGTCCATAGGATATCCATCCTGCCCGCATGTTATTCTCCTCTCCCACTGACCTGCGGGCGGCCCCTGAGGAACAGCCCGCGTTTACGGGGCGATATATTTGCGGAAAAGTTGGCTCGCCGGTCAACCCGTGTCTATTGCGAGAATTTAGCTGTCATGTTGATCTAAACGCACAATAACATAGTTGCAGACGGGACATGGCAACATGATCAATCTTCCAGCAAGGCTATAGCTGCATCTACAAAACGATGGGCCGGTGGTGAAAGAAGGTGGTCACTGCGCCAGATCAGATAAAAGGCAGGGGGCGTCGCCAGTTGTGGTGTCGGATAGGCAAGTTCAAGCGACACTAGCCTGCCCGCGCTCAGGTCCTCGGCGACAAGGTGAGGAGGGACAATCGCGAATCCAGTCCCGGCCCGGACCACTTCCAGAAGCATGGTGAAATCATTGAATTGCCAGATGGGGGCACCCAACAGCCCAAAGGAACGTATGGCAATGATGCCGTCCCGGTCCTCCGGTACAAGCTGAGGATATTTACGGAGCAGGTTTGTGGTCACTCGGCCCTGTGCCGCAAGTGGATGGATCGGTGATGTCACTAGGACTATCGCTGCTGATGAAATGGGGATTCGATGGCAATCAGCAGGGATCTCGGCATACATGCTGGCGATACCCAGTTCCGCCTGCCCTTCTGTAACCAGTTTGGGAATGTCGTCTAGAATGGCGGAACGTACCGTCAGGCGCAACAAGGGGTGTTGGGCCTGCAAGATTTGAATGGCCTGCACCACAGGGGTTGGAGGTGCAGCAAAATCAATTGCAAGGACAAGCTCCTCTGCGGCTCCGATGGAAAGGGCCTTCGCTCTGGACACGAATTGCTCTGCCTCGTCTCGCATTGACAGCGCGATGGGAAGCAGTCCTTGCCCGGAAGAGGTGAGGGTGGTGCCGCGCGCGCCGCGTTGGAAAAGCTGACACTGAAGCTGGTATTCAAGACTGCGTAAAAGATAGGTCACAGCGGGTTGAGAGCGGCCACTCATGCGGGCGGCTGCCGACAGGCTGCCACTTTCGGCAACAGAGAGAAAGGCGCGTATCTGCTCCAGAGTGAAATGTGTCATATATAAAGTAACCTTATACACGGCATAAAAACTTTGCCGATTTTCGGGGGTATTTGATGAATGTATAAGGAAATCCATAAAAAATATGGAGAGTTTTAATGCAAGCAGCCCTTAATTTCGCGACCGCGCGTGCGGATGGAACCGTGCCTTTCCTGTTGAATACGCATTGGACCGGTACGAATCCGCGCAAGGTGATGGTTGAGATGCATGATGCGCGTTCCATCCCGTCCGGTGCCTCACTAAACAGAGAAGGTTTCACCCTGTCACGCATTGATTGTAATGTTGATTATGGGAATCTCGATGATGTGGCCGGGCCATGGTATGATGCCGTTCGCACCCATGTGCAAAAGGTGACCGGGGCGTCATTTGTTACGTTGTTTGGGGGGCCTTTGCTGCGGTTTTCGAACAGAGATACGCATTCGAAGGATTCAACTGTGGCGGCTCCGGCTCGAGCTGTGCATGCCGACCTGGCCGGTGCATTTGACTGGAATGATATTCCCGGTTCCCCTGCTGCGGATCGGGCTGTGCGTGAAATTCAAGAAAAATTTGGTGGTAGAAAATTCGAGGATATTGAGCCGAAAAGCTGGAAAATCTTCAATATCTGGCAAATGATTTCCTCGCCTCCACAAGATACGCCACTAGCCGTTTGTGCACTGGACAGCGTGCTGCCCGAGGATGTCCTGAACGGCATTGGTCGGTTCTGTCCGGAGGATGGGCCGGAACCTGCCCTGCCGCAATCGTCGGAAGAGGCAGATGCGCCGATTACGTTCTATCGCGAGAATGCGTCGCAACGTTGGTATTATGTGTCAAATATGCAGCCGGGCGAAGCTATTATTTTCAGAACACTTGATCCGTCGGACAAGGGGCCGCTCAAAGGGCGGGTTCCGCATTGTGCTTTTGACATAGAGCCGATGCCCGCCAATGCAGTTGGCCGCAACAGTATTGAAATACGCGCTATCACTGTGTTCGATTAAGTGTTGTCTGGGTTTTGTCACGTTAACTTTCCGGAGCGTGGAAGGGCCGCAAAGTGGTTTCGGACTGCGAAATGCTATTAATGTGACAACACGGGAATCCCTTCGCTTCAATCATATCCGGAAAAACTCTAATGATCCTGAAGGGTTATTGGCCCAATCCCGGGATAACTTTCCGGGTCAGCGCCATGAATGCTTTTCGGTCATCGGCATCCAGATTGGCAAGAATCGCCTCCTGAAGGTTGATCACGATGGGCAAAAGACGCGCGAAAAGCTGCTCTCCTTCCTGGGTCAGCGTTAACACCCGCGCGCGTCTGTCTGTTTTGCTAACCGCCCTTTTGACCAGACCTTTTGCAACCAGCCGGTTAATAACATCCCCGATCGTGGGCCGGTCATAGGCAATAAGGGCGGCAACCCCGGCCTGATCAATGCCGGGATTTTCCTTGATAGCGTCAAGCGCTGCAAATTGGACTGAGGTGATATCAAGCCCGGCCTCTTTCATCCGGGTAAAAAATACCTGTGTTGAATGTTGGTGCAACCTGCGGATCAGGTGGCCGGGCATTTCATGTGTCTGCATCGTTACTTTCTGCTGAAGAAATTCTGCCAGTGCAATCTGTTTCGCGCTGCAAAAGCTTTTCGCAAAGAGTGGACACCGGTTTTTGATTTGTAGTCAGCTTCGTTTCCGCAAAAGAAAAGCGATAACAAAAGATTATAACATCGCGTATGATTCGACCTTTTCTCACGATGCTATAACCCCAACCGCAGGGGAGACGCAATTAATATGTATGCTTATCTTTTTGATTGACAGGGTTAAATAAGTATACATATTAATTGCATGCAAGGGGCACGGCCGCCCGACTACAAAGATGCGCAGGAGAGCGAGCAATGCAATATCACCTGAATGGCTTTCGGGCCGGAGATCCCGATGTTTCTGCACCATCCCCTACGGTGCGCGATCGCAATGGCCCGCTCCCGGAAAAAGTCGATGTGCTGATTGCCGGATGCGGCCCTGCCGGGCTGTGTCTTGCCGCGCAATTGTCGCGTGAACCCTCGATCAGCACCATGATTGTCGAGCCGAAATCAGGGCCGATGGAAAAAGGCCAGGCGGATGGCATCAATGTGCGCTCCATGGAAATGTTTCAGGCCTTTGGCTTTGGGGAGAAGGTCAAACGGGAATCCATGTGGATCAATGAAACCACATTCTGGAACCCCGATCCGGATAACCCTGCCAATATCCGGCGGGTCGGACGGGTGCAGGATGTGGCCGACGGGTTAAGCGAAATGCCGCATGTCCTGATCAATCAGGCCCGTGTCCATGACATGTTTCTGGACATTATGAAAAATTCGCCAACCCGGCTGGAACCGGATTATAATCTGAAGGTTGCGGATCTTTCGATTGATGCGCAGGCCAGGGATTACCCCGTTACCGTAACGCTGGAACATACGGCGCCGGAACGAGCTGGCCAGACGCAAACAATCCGCGCTCGCTATGTCGTCGGCTGTGACGGCGCGCGCTCCAACGTACGGAAGGCGCTTGGCGGTGCACTGCATGGTGATGCCGCGCATCAGGCCTGGGGGGTAATGGATGTTCTGGCGGTTACCGATTTCCCGGATTACCGGATGAAGGCGATTATCCAGTCGGCAGAGGAAGGCGCCATCCTCGTTCTGCCCCGCGAAGGGGGCTATCTGGTGCGGTTTTATGTTGAGCTGGACCGGCTGGGGGAGGAAGAGAGGGTAGCCGATCGTGGCATGGATATTGACGATATTATCGCCAAAGTGAAGCGGATACTTGCCCCGCATAGTTTCGATGTAAAGGAAGTGGTGTGGTGGTCGATTTACGAGATTGGCCACCGGCTTACTGACACATTTGATGATGTCCCCACCGATCAGACTGGCACGCGTACACCCCGGGTCATGCTGGCCGGGGATGCGTGCCATACGCATAGCCCCAAGGCCGGGCAGGGGATGAATGTTTCCATGGGTGATACGTTCAACCTTGGCTGGAAACTGATTTCCGTACTGACCGGACTGGCACCGCCGAAATTGCTGCATAGCTATACGGCAGAGCGGCGCGCGGCGGCCAAGGGACTGGTGGATTTTGACCACCGCTGGTCCCGTGTGGTGGGCACCCGGTCGCAAGAGGATGTGGATGGCGCGATGCCCCGGTTTCAGCGTGAATTTATCGCCAATGGCGATTTTACCGCAGGCCTGACCATTTGTTATGAACCATCTTCGCTGACCGGGGATGGGCGGCATCAGGCATTGGCAACGGGCTTTCCGGTGGGCAAGCGTTTCCATTCGGCACCGGTTATCCGGCTGGCCGATGCAAAGCCGATACAGATGGGGCATGCGGTTGAGGCCGATGGGCGCTGGCGCATTTTTGTCTTCGCGGGCGGAGCGGATAATGGCCAGTCCGGAGCCCCGGTTGACCAGCTATGCAATTTCCTGGAAACCTCTGAAAAATCGCCGGTCCGGCGTTATACCCGCGATGGAGAGGGTGTGGACGCCACCATTGATGTCCGGGCGATATTTCAGCAAGGTTTTCGTGACCTGGATTATCCGGCGATGCCCGCCCTGCTGCGCCCCCATAAGGGACGCTATGGCCTGTGTGATTATGAAAAAATATTCTGCACTGATTTGAAAAACGGCGATGACATATTTACCATGCGCGGGATTGACAATGACAAGGGCTGCATCGTGCTGATCCGGCCTGACCAATATGTTGCCGACATCCTCCCCTTGGATGATTATGATGCCCTCGCCCGCTTCTTCGAAGGGATATTGGTGCGACAAGTGTAAGGCCTGGGGACAGAAACAGGAGTCGAGAGCATGACACAATTCGATGGGCAGGTTGCATTTGTCACCGGTGCCGCAGGCGGAATAGGTAAAGCCTGCGCAGAAGGTTTTGCGCGCAAGGGCGCCATGGTAGCAGTGGCGGATATTGCTATTGATGCGGCGAAAAGGGTGGCCAACGCATTGCGCGCATCCGGGGCGCAAGCCTTTGCGGTTCATCTTGATGTCAGTGACTCGCAATCATGTGCTTTGGCCGTCGCGGAAACGGTCGCGCAGTTTGGTGGCCTGCATATGGCAGTCAACAATGCTGCTGTGCCGACGCCACCCTATGCGGAATTTGAAGATATGGATACGGCGGACTGGAACCGTGCGATCGCTATCAACCTGACCGGGGTTTTCAATTGTATGAAGCCTGAGGCCAAGGCAATCCGTCTGGCTGGCGGGACCTCGATTGTCAATATATCCTCCATGATGAGCCGCAAGTCTGCATCCGGTCAGGCCGCGTATATGGCAAGCAAACACGGCGTTATCGGATTGACCAAAGGCGCGGCCATGGACCTTGTCCGCCATGGTATTCGGGTCAACGCGGTCTGCCCGGGCTTTGTGGATACGCCAATGCTGGCACCAGCGCTGGAAGATGAGGCGGAGCGGGATGTAATCCATGGTATGATTCCGGCCGGTCGTGTGGCAAGCCCTGATGAGATAGCAGCCGCCGTGTTATTCGCTTCCTCGGCTGAGGCATCCTATATGGTCGGGGCAAGTCTGCGTGTTGATGCGGGCTCTACCCTCTAGTGGTTTGATTCAGTTGGCGGTCTGCCCACTTGTGTAATGAGGGTAGATTTATGGCTCAACCTCGACAATCAACTTGCCCGAATTCTTGCCTGCAAAGAGCAGGTCGATTGCCTGTGGCGCGTTTCCCAGTCCCTGTATGATATGTGACCGGCTGCGGACCTTGCCTGCATCGAACAATTGTTTGAGCGCGCCAATATATTCGGGCAAACGCTCAGCTGGCTCGCCGGCGATGAAACCCTGTACGCGGATCCGGCGAAAAACAAGCTCCATCAGGTTGCGAACACCTTGCCCGTCATTCCGGTCAGTCGAATTATAGAGGGCGATCTGGCCGCACATGGCGATGCGTGAAAATGGCGACATGTTCATCAGCACGCTGTCCAGTATGGCACCGCCAACATTGTCAAAGAACAAGGTTGCGCCATCGGGGCATAATCGTTTGAGCTCTGTTTCGATATTTTGCGAACGATAATCCAGACAGGCCTCAGCGCCCAGCACTTCGACCACGAAGCGGCATTTTTCGGCACCGCCAGCAATCCCGATAGTGCGCGCGCCGCAAGCTACCGCCATTTCTACCGCAATGGAACCAGTGGCACCGGCAGCGCCTGATATCACAACGATATCGTCAGTTTGTAACCGGCCTGCTTCCATAAGTCCCGTGGCTGCGGCTAGGCCGATATGCGAAAACACTGTCATATGTGCTTCTGATGGAACACCTTCTATCAATGGCTGTATGAAATGCGCGGAAACCACGCTCAGTCGTTCCCATCCGGCCATTGCGGTTACTTTATCGCCAGCGGAAAACCCGTCGACTTTTGATTCCACAATTTCGCCAACACAAGGGCCCTTCATCACTCCGCCGACTTCCAGGCCGAACACGTTTGATTGCGGCTCAAGCTTCAGCCAGTTGCGGCTAGTAGGGTCGATCGAGATCAGTTGTGGTCGCATAAGCACTTCGCCCTCCCGCAGAGGGGCCACTTCACGGCTTTCCAGTTTCAGACAGTCCGGCTTGTAAGTGTCCCGGCTTGCATATTGAATGATGAGTGCTTCGTTGTTCAAGGGTGCCTCCGTTGGGAAAATTCAGAATCAACACATTACACCAGCACGCCGTCCCCTATCAGTTTTGTGACCTCATCTTCGGTTTTGTCCAGCATTGCCTGCATGATCTCATGGGTGTTCTCCCGCAGCAAAGCGGCAGCATGAAGGAGTGCGGGCCATTATAGAGTGATCCCCCCATTTCCGCATGAGGCAGATATCGCCAGTGGTTCCGATGTTGCAGGCCCTGCTCCTTTCCGCATAATATCCGCTGCGATTACGCCCTTTATGCCGTCTTTATACGGGGCTGCGAGCCGCAAACTGTCCAGAGAGCGAGAACTTTCAATCTTGATAACATCGTCGTCAAGGTAGGCAAGCATCTTGCCGCAATAGGCACTATACAGGCCGGACAGTTCCAGAACCCGGACGCCTTCCAATGCAGCTTTTTCCGCCATGCTTATATCTCCTGAGGAAGGCCGTTGCGCAGCAACTCGCGGGCAATCAGCCAGCGGTGAATTTCCGATGGCCCTTCCACCACGCGCAGGACACGTACTTCCCGCGACATGAATTCAAGCGGCAGCTCCTTGCACAAACCCATTCCGCCATGCGCCTGCATCGCCCGGTCAATCACCCGTGTTGCCATTTCGGTGGCTTGTACCTTTACGGAAGAGGCGCTGAGCCGGACATCTGTCCGCTTGGCATCATCGCTTTTCTGATCAAGCTGCCAGGCGAGCCGGTAGGTCAATAGGCGGACCATTTCGATTTCCTGATAGCTGTCCGCGACCCAGTTCTGGATGGTCTGGCGATCTGCGAGTGGCGCACCAAATGTTACGCGGGTGTTGGCCTGTTCGATCATCATATTCAGAGCGCGACGCGCATAGCCAAGACACCAGCAGGCACATTCCATACGGCGGATGCCAAGCCGGTTTTGCAGGGGGGCAAAGGCATTACCGACCTCGCCCAACACCTGTCCGTCATCCAGTTCGACATCGTCGAAATTGACGGCATAGCCGTGGAAATTCCCGCCAATTACAGAGAAATCCTGCGGAACGGTCACTCCCGGTGTGCCCTTGTCGACGAGGAAGGCTGTCATCCCCCCACGCGTTCCCTTGCTCTTGTCAGAGGCGGCGATAACAATCATGAAATCAGCGGTCTTGGCGTTGCTGATCCACATTTTTTCACCGTTCAGCACCCATTTGTCGCCCTTGCGTTCCGCCTTCAGGCGGATACCGGCGGCATCGGCACCTGCGCCGCTTTCGGTCAAGGCCAGAGCCGATTTCTTTTCCCCTCTGGCATAGGGCAGAAGGTAGCGCTCAATCTGGTCCCCCTTGCAGCATTCCTGCAAGAACTGGAGGTTGGGACTGTCAGGCGGCAGGATGTAGGGCGTGATCGAATAATTCATCTGTTCGGTCACGGCGCATTTGACCAGAGCACCCATATCGTGACCGCCAAACTCCTCGGCTACATCAATCCCCCATAGACCAAGTTCGGAGGATCGCTCATTCAGCCGCTGTTCCACATCCGTCGGGATCAGGGCATCCCCGCCCATGCCGCGTGCGGCTTCACGTTCGATTATCAGCGGTTCCAGCGGAATCAATTCATCCGCGACAAACCGGGCGGTAAGGTCGCCAATCAGGCGTGCATCTTCGGGAAGTTCAAAATTCATATCCGTGTTATTTCCTCAACCAGTCTGCTTTTCCTGATCCGCAATTGGCGGTCCTGCAACCCAAACAATCTGGAACGCAAACTCCGTATGCATCAATTGAAAAACTTGCTGATGTTTTGAGTTTCATGCACAATGAAGCATAATCCGTGTTCCGATTCCGAACTTCTGCCTCCTTTGGACAGTCTGACTTTTCCCGAACCATAGTTGAGAGAGAATATGTCCCCATCGCGCATTCCTCCCCTGACCTCTCTCCGTACTTTTGAGGCT
>JBKEEC010000113.1:0-1859 GCA_047975785.1 Sphingomonadaceae bacterium
ACATGACAGGGAAATGGTCCGGTTTTCGGGACATATTCTGGTTAGCCGGCTATTCGGTTTTGCCTATGCCAATGCTGCGGTATTTATCGTGGGTTTTGGTCTTGGTGCGGTGGCTGTGGGGTTTTACCGGGCGGCCTCCCGTATTGCAGGGGCTGCATTTGAGGCCATTAACGAGCCGTCCCGCACTATTTTGTTGTCGTCCTTGCGCAATGCGGATGCGGCTGCCCCGGCACTGGATGAGGCGCGCACCCGCCTGGCCGAGCGATTGGTGCCGATAATTCTTTCCCTCGCTGCTCCGGTTATGGTTCTGCTTGCGGTTATGGCCGAGCCAGCCATCCACTTTTTGCTGGGGGATCGCTGGCTGCCTGCAGCGCCTGTGGTGTCCATTCTCTCCATTGCGTATCTGGTCAAGCTCATGATGATCATTATCGAGCCATTGTTCTCGCTCAGGGGCAGGCCGCAATATTACCGGAATCTGGTCATTTGTGGATCGGTTATTTCATCTTTGTGCCTGCTGGCTGCGGTTCCGTTCGGAATGGTTGCAGCGGCAATGTCGGAACTGGTTGCAAGCATCATTGTGTCGGCAATTTCTCTTTATGCCGCCTCACGCTGGGCGGGCTTCAGCATCGCTGTTCTGGTGCGGACATTATGGCTACCTGTTGCCGGGCTGATCGTTATGGCGCTGGGCACAGTCCTGATCCGCGATCGCCTGTTGCTGGCCGGATGGCCGGATCTTGCGATTATTGTGCTGGCAGGCCTTACACTCCTTATCGTCTATTTTATCATCATGTGGTTCAACCGCAGCTTCAGGGAGGTCGTCAAGGGATTGTATGCACGGCAAAGCTGAGGGGAATGCTTATCCGGCATCATCACCGACATATGTGCAATGGTTTTTGAGCAGACCAAACAATTATCCGGCGCAATAATCAGTAAATTGGTGCCGCAATGTGATTTTTCCCGGATCATTCTTGTCCGTGGCCATATGCGCTGCGGATCTACGGCCCTGTCCAATATTTTCTGTTCCCGCTCAGATATAAGCGGTTACGGGGAAGCCCATATTGACTATCGCCGCAGGTCAGCCCCTGGTGTTCTGGTCCTGAATCAGGTGAGATATAGAGCGTGGAAACCGCGCGCGCACTGGCTGTTCGACAAGATTTTGCATAACAGATATGACCGCTCGGCGAATCTGGATGGTGCGCGGCAGGTGTTTATCTGCCGCAAACCGGCACAATCGATAGCATCTATCTGCAATCTGTTTCGTCAGATCGGGAGTGATGAATATACCTCGGAAACAGAAGCTGCAGAATATTATGAAAGCCGGGTAGAAACATTGCTGGATGCGGTTTCCCGTCTGGATCAGCACCATGCGATTATCACCCATCAACAGCTTGTCGAGAATCCGGAAGCCGTGCTGAACGGTATCAGCAGGCGCCTTGCGCTCAGCCCGCCACTGGAAAACCGGTATGTGAGTAATGCGCTGTCAACCACAAGACGGGGGGCAGGCGATCCGCTGGTATCGGGAAAATGGGACAGGATCGTTAAGGATGGCGCTGGCACGGTGGCAGGAAAAAGGCCAGCATTACAATTGAAAGACAGCCATTTGCAGAGGCTTGATGACCTGTATCACGAGTTTGAACGAGCCTGCACCAGTGCGGGATGACATATGATTGAAGCACTTCACGCAAACGAGCTATCACGGCTCATGCGAATAATGGTCCTGACCCTAAGTGGGTAGAGTGATAGACTTTGTCTTTTCTTTTGCAGTGCAGTATAAACGATCAGTGATCACATCAGGATTTTGACAAATCAATATGCTGGTTACGGTATATCGCGGGGCCACACAGGAAAGGCAATGATGG
>JBKEEC010000114.1:0-3042 GCA_047975785.1 Sphingomonadaceae bacterium
CTTTTTTTGATGCGATTGGAGAACCGGCAAAGTTGGAGCGCAATGTCGGGCGCATGATGGAGAGTTGCGCAGGCTTTATAGATTTCAGCCGGATTGATGTCATTCCCACCAGCCAGTTTGATTTTGCATTACCTGAAGAGAGCCTGGTGGCTCTGGGGTGATGTGTGCATGACGACGCAAACGATCAAAGGGGCATGAGGCGCTCGATTTTCTGTCCAATCCTGCCGGGCATTGCGTCCATTCCATCCCTGCTGTGGCATGAAGTGCATGGAAGGTATTTCACAAAGAATTAGCCTTCAAGTCCTACAATATACCAATTAGATGCCATAAAAATGCTAATATGCGAATTTATAATTGACATATGTTACGCATTTCTTCATTTGGCTATGGTAGAAAATGAATTATGCAGTCATGGGGAGAAGGATTTTGAAAAACCCACGCACTTTGTATCTCGTTGCCTCACTGCTGGCTGGTTCCGGTCTGGCCGGGATGCCAACTGTTGCTATGGCGCAAGAGGCTGATGGCGCTGACAGCGCCGATCAGGGCGGTGGCCTTGGTGAAATTATTGTGACCGCCCAAAAGCGTGAACAGAACCTGCAGGATGTTCCTTTGGCGATCAGCGCCATTGGCTCGGAAAAAATCGAGAATCTCGGCGTGAGTGATTCGCGTGATATCAGCGGCATGACTCCGAATGTCACCATTGTTCAGGGCACCACCAGCAATACAGGTGCTGCGATTTCGATGCGGGGGATTTCCAATGGTGGTTCGGAATCCTTTGGTCTGGACATGGCCAGCGGGGTTTATGTCGATGGAGTCTATATCGGTCGGTCCGGTGCTGCCGGCCTGGATGTGATGGATCTTGAGCGGGTTGAGGTTCTGCGCGGGCCGCAGGGCACCTTGTTCGGTCGCAATACAACGGGCGGTGCGATTCACTTCATCTCTCGCGATCCGTCCGAAACTTTTCGTCTGAAGGCAGAAGCCGGCTATGGCAACTTCAATGCCTGGAACGGTCGGATCGTGGTTGATCCGGGCGAAATTGCCGGTATCTCCACCAGCTTCTCCTATTCGCATCGCCAGCGCGATGGCGTGGTCGACAATCTCAATGAGACGCGCGATTCCCGCGATCCGGGTGCCCGCAAATCGGATTCCTTCCGGGGCTCGCTAAAGTTTGATCTGGGTGGAACAGGCAGTTTCCGCTATATTTTCGACTGGAGCAAGATCAAGGGGGCAACTTCTGCTTTCCAATTGACCAACACTGCGGATGGTACACCGCGCCAGTTCTTCCTGGACGGGGAACAACTGGTCGTCACGCAGCAAGCCCCTGTTTCACAGTATCTGGGAAGTGCTGCCTTTGCTGATCCGCAATGTGCGGCTCTGGCCGTGCCGACACGGCAATATCGTGACCAGGTCTGCAATGATATTTCCAACTATACTGTCGACAAAATCTGGGGTCACAATGTCCAGGTGCAGAACGATTTTGGGCCATTCGCAGTCAAGATGACCACAGGCTATCGTTTCTGGAACAGCGACAATATCGGCAGCGATATTGACGGGATCGGTGCCTTTACTGGTCCGGCATTTACATCGGCCACACTGTTTAACGGCATGCCTGAGGCCCTGCTGCAATATATTCCGAGTATCCCCGCAGCAGCACGGTCATTCATTGCCGCCAGTCCGGTTCCGACAGTCCAGCAAAACCTTTTCGACACAAGTAACAAGCGCCGGCACAAGCAATTCAGCCAGGAAATCGAGGTTTCGGGCGATACGGATCATCTCGACTGGGTTGTTGGCGGTTTCTATTTCTGGGAAAAAGGCTCGGAAGACGGCTGGCAAAATAGCGGGTTTGTGTATGATACCAATGCTATTTTCACAGGGCAGTTCGGTGCCCTTGGCCCTGCCTTTGTTGCAGCCAACCCGGCGCGGTATCGTCTGGTCCAGACTCTTTCCCGGCTGGCCTACACAACACAGGCAGAAAGTACCGCGATTTATGGCCAGGCCACATTCTATCCCGGTGGACGTGACAGCGGCCTGCGTCTGACTGCAGGTGGTCGCTACACTTGGGACAACAAGCAGATTACCCGCATTCAGAACGGGTCTGCACCATTTGCAGAGCAGCAGAGAGGCAAGGCAAGTTTCAGCAAGTTCACATGGAACCTGATGCTGGGCTATGACATCGCCGATGGTATCACCACCTATGCCCGTGCGGCCACAGGCTATCGTTCAGGTGGATACAATTCCGGAGACAGCTTCGACTCTGTGGCCAACGAAATCCCTTCTTTCGGAGCGGAAAGCGTCACTTCCTATGAAATCGGTTTCAAGAGCGAGCTGTTTAACCGCCGGGTCCGCTTCAACCTGGCCGGTTATTACAATATCTATGATGATCTTGCTGTCAATGTGCCGCTGACCAATGCCCCACTTGGGACATTCGCCACACGCGTCGCCAATGCCGGCAAAGTCAATTATATGGGCTTTGAAGCGGAACTGCAGGCGGTCCTGACGAACAATTTCACTTTCGAGGGTAATATCGGCTATGTCGATATCAAATATAAAGAGTTCCTTGGTGGCCGTTCGTTGGCAACTGGAGAAGCTGTTGACATTGCCTCGGTAGTTACGCCGGGATATACATCGCCACTGACTGCCAACGCTGCGCTCAATGCGCACTTCCCGATCAGTTGGGGCGATGCCCGCATCATTGGCCGGGTCGGTTACACGCATGAGGATGGCAAATACAGCTTCTCAACCGAAATTTCTTCGCCATTCAATGAAGCGATCAAGGGTGATGATCGCGACCTGATAGATGCGCATATCGGTATCGACCGGATTCCACTTGGTTCTGCTGAAGGTAAAATTCTTCTGTGGGGCAAGAATCTGACCAATTCGCATGATTTTGTTCGAGGGATTGATTTTGGCGCGCTCGGCTATGCCGGGGGCTATTTCGCTGATCCGCGCGCTTATGGTGTGACCGTCGGCATCCAGTATTGATCTATCCCATATCGGGGCCGCAAGGCCCCGAAAAAGACCGCAAGGCCCCGAAAAAGAAAA
>JBKEEC010000115.1:0-9539 GCA_047975785.1 Sphingomonadaceae bacterium
AACGCGATCCGCGAGTGAGTGTTACGGAAGATACAGCGCGTGGCTGTGCAGGGCCAATCTGGGTGGAAGGCGGGATTACTGTCGAGGCAGCCGATGGCACGGTTTATGAAGAGCGTAACCGGGTCACGCTGTGTCGCTGCGGCCAGTCGCAGAACAAGCCCTATTGCGACGGGACTCACGCATCAATCAATTTTACCGATAAGGACTGAACGGATAACCGGACAGGGCAAGCGTTGCGTCGCCGCCTGTGTCCGGTCCCGGATAAAGCTTTACGCGAAAATGCGATAACAAAAGATTATAGCATCGCACATGATTCCACCTTTTTTTGCGATGCTATAACCTCAGCGCTTGTTGATCGGCAGGTAATCCCGCTCTGTCGGGCCTGTATAGAGCTGGCGCGGACGCCCAATCTTCTGGCCGGGGTCAGAGATCATTTCATTCCACTGTGCGACCCAGCCAACCGTGCGGGCCAATGCGAACAGGGCCGTGAACATGGTCGTCGGGAAGCCGATGGCCGATAGAATGATACCGGAATAGAAATCGACATTGGGGAACAGTTTTTTCTCGGCAAAATAGGGGTCGCTCAGGGCGATTTCTTCCAGCCGGAGAGCTGTTTCAAAAACCGGATCTGTTACCTTCAATGCGTCAAACACTTCACGCACTGTTTTTTGCATGACCGTCGCCCGCGGATCATAATTCTTGTAAACCCGGTGGCCGAAACCCATCAGGCGGAATGGGTCATTCTTGTCTTTCGCCCGCTCAATATAGTGGGGTATCCGGTCAGGCGTTCCGATTTCTTGCAGCATGTTCAGCGCAGCCTCATTCGCGCCGCCATGGGCTGGGCCCCACAGGCAGGCAATGCCGGCGGCAATACAGGCAAACGGATTGGCGCCGGATGAGCCGGCCAGGCGGACCGTAGAAGTTGAAGCGTTTTGCTCATGATCGGCGTGAAGAATAAAAATCCGGTCCATCGCCTTTTCAACGGCAGGCACGACTTCATATTTCTCGGCAGGCACGCCAAATGTCATGCGCAGGAAATTGCCGGTATAGGACAGCGAATTATCCGGGTAGAGGAAGGGCTGACCAATAGAATATTTATACGCCATTGCTGCAATGGTGGGCATTTTTGCAATCAGACGATGGCTGGAAACCTCACGATGATGCGGGTCTGAAATATCCGTGCTGTCATGGTAAAACGCGCTCAAGGCACCCACTACACCGCACATGATCGCCATCGGGTGAGCATCGCGCCGGAACCCGCGATAGAATGTCATCAACTGCTCATGCAGCATGGTATGACGGGTAATCGTGTTTTCAAAATTGGATAATTGCTGCTGATCGGGCAGCTCGCCATTGAGCAGAAGGTAAGACACTTCCATAAAGCTGGAATGTTCGGCAAGCTGGCCTATCGGATAGCCCCGATGCAGCAGAATACCTTCTTCCCCGTCAATATAGGTCAGCCCGCTTTCGCAACTTGCTGTTGAAGTAAAGCCGGGATCATAGGTGAAGGCGCCGGTCTGTGAATAGAGTTTACGAATATCGAC
The DNA here is from genome assembly GCA_047975785.1 of Sphingomonadaceae bacterium. GTDB lineage: Bacteria > Pseudomonadota > Alphaproteobacteria > Sphingomonadales > Sphingomonadaceae > JACXVD01. Next base: position 1,545 of record JBKEEC010000115.1, read on the forward strand.
AACATCGGGGCCGGTACTGCCCTTGAGCACGGTGAAGTCGTAATCCTGTCCACCCAGTTTCAGTTTAGCCTGTTCATCAGACATGAAGCGTTTCCTCCTTAGAAATTAGCGGGTTCTGCATGTCAGGAGGCCTGCGCATCCACGCGCGCCAGGCTTTCATCCCGACCGAGAAGAACCAGAACATCGAATATGCCGGGCGATGTGGTTGTCCCGGTCAGTGCTGCGCGCAAAGGCTGCGCAAGTTTGCCCAGCCCCAGTTCAAGCTCTGCAGCAAGTGTTTTCAGACTGGCCTCCAGCGCATCGCTTGTCCAGTCCTTTTCCGCGTGGAGACGTGCAGAAACCAGCGAAAGTCTGTGCCGGCCTTCCTCATCAAGAAGTCTGGTGGCCTTTTCATCCATATCCAGCGGGCGCAGTTTGAACAGGAATGCCGCGCCTTCGGCCAGCTCATCCAGATCACGCGCACGGGTTTTCAGAACTGGCATGGCCTGGGCCAGCAATGCCTCATCCGCTTGTGGGCCGATCCGCGGTGCAATCAGGGCTGCAAGCCGGGCATCATCCGCTTCGCGGATATAGTGGCCGTTCATATTCTGCAGCTTTTTAATATCGAAACGCGACGGACTTTTGCCAACCCCGTTCAGATCGAACAGGGCAATGGCCTCATCACGGGCAAATTCTTCCTTGTCCCCATGGCCCCAGCCCAGGCGTAGCAGATAGTTGAACAGGGTTTCCGGCAGGATGCCCAGCTCATCGCGGTAGGTATCAACTCCCAATGCACCGTGGCGCTTGGACAGTTTTGCTCCGTCAGCACCATGAATGAGCGGGATATGGGCATAGGCCGGATCATTCCAGCCGCCTTCGATCGCGTTCATGGCACGAATGACGGGAAGTTGGCGAAAGGCATTGTTCAGGTGATCATCACCGCGGATGATATGCGTGCAGCCCATATCATGATCGTCAACAACGGCAGCCAGCATATAGGTCGGCGTTCCGTCTGCCCGCAGGATGATGTAGTCATCCAGTTCGGCATAGCGCACGGTGACGCGGCCCTGAACGAGATCATCAATGGTGGTCTCGCCATCTTCGGGAGTTTTCAGGCGGACAACATAGGGCGCGTCCGCCGGAGCATCTGCCGGATCGCGATCGCGCCAGCGACCATCATAGCGCAAGGGTTGTTTTGCGGCGCGCTGGGCCTCGCGCATGGCTTCCAGCTCTTCAGCACTGGCATAGCAGCGATAGGCATGGCCATGTTCCAGTAACAGATTGGCGACTTCGGCATGGCGCGAGGCACGGGTGGACTGGTAAACAGTCGTCTCGTCATAGTCGAGGCCGAGCCAGTCCAGCCCGTCCAGAATCGCGTCAATCGCCTCCTGGGTAGAACGCTTGTGATCGGTATCCTCGATCCGCAGCAGGGCCTTGCCTCCGTGATGGCGCGCGAAAAGCCAGTTGAACAGCGCCGTTCGGGCACCGCCAATATGTAAAAAACCGGTTGGCGATGGGGCAAAACGTGTTACCACCATGCCGGTTTCGCTTGCCATAAGAGACTGTTTCCTTTCAAGTATTTCCATGTCAGGTCGCAGCCCCCCGGTCCCCCTTGATGCGGAGAGCGCCCCCGTTCATGCTGCGATGCAGCAGCCTTGGCGCAAAGCGTGGCAATTGTCCAGTATTGGCGATGTTTTTGAGCGTTTTCTTGCCCGTGCCGGGTTTGATCGCGGGCCGTGGCTGGCGGTTGCGCTGGCGGGGGGAATTGCCCTGTGGTTTGTGCTGCCCGGCGCAGCGCAATGGGTGATGGCAATAACGGCTTCTGCCCTGCTTGCTCTTGCCGCTACGGCATTGTGGCGCAGGCGGGATGAGCGGGCGCATCTGCGCATGGCCATGGTCGCAATCGGAATAGTGATTGCGTTTGGTATTTTGCTGATCTGGACTCGCTCGGCCCTGGTCGGGGCAGAGCCGATTGTGCGCCCGATGCTGTATGAAGGCCCGGCGCGAATCCTGTCTCGTGAAGACCAGCCCGCCCGGAATCGTATCCGGTTGATTCTGGCGATTCGGGATGTTGATACGGGCACGGCCCGGAAAGTGCGCGTCAATCTGGCGGATATGCTGGACCAGAAAGGGCTGGAGCGCGGCGCCATGATCCGTTTGCGCACAAGGCTGATGCCTCCTGCATCCCCCATGGTGCCGGGGGCATATGATTTCGCGCGCACTGCCTGGTTTCAGGGGCTGGCCGCGACCGGATCGGTTATCGGTCCGGTTGAAATTGTCACTCCTTCTGCGAATCCGGGCCTGATGGCGGGTGTTCAGCGCAAATTGTCTGCCCATGTCGCCGGCCGGCTTGATGGATCAGCAGGAAGCATTGCCGCAGCCTTTGCCAGTGGCGACCGTGGCAGCATTTCCAGTGCAGACGAGGAAGCCATGCGCGATGCAGGCCTGACACATCTGCTTTCCATCAGCGGGCTGCATGTCAGTGCGGTTATTGCCGGTGCCTATTTTCTGGCGATACGCTTGCTGGCGCTGCTTCCGTGGCTGGCACTGCGCGTCCGTCTGCCCATTGTCGCGGCAGGGATCGCGGCCTGTATGGGGATTTTCTACACATTGCTGACCGGAGCTGAAGTGCCGACAGTGCGGGCTTGTGTGGCGGCAATGCTGGTGCTGGTTGCGCTCGCCATGGGGCGTGAGCCGCTGTCGCTGCGCATGGTTGCGCTTGCGGCGCTGTTTGTTCTGCTTTTGTGGCCGGAATCACTGGTAGGGCCAAGTTTCCAGATGAGTTTTTCTGCGGTTCTGGCCATTATTGCCCTTCATCAGTCTGCAGCGGTGCGGGCCTTTCTGGCCCCGCGGGCAGAAAGCTGGACGGCTCGCATGTCCCGCCGCGCCATCATGCTGTTCGTAACCGGGCTGGTGATTGAAATGGCGCTGATGCCGATTGTGCTGTTTCATTTTCACCGGGCTGGCTTTTACGGGGCATTTGCCAATGTCATTGCCATTCCGCTGGTAACATTTGTTTCCATGCCGCTTATTGCTTTTGCACTGGTGCTGGATGTGGCCGGTCTGGGTGGGCCAGTGTGGTGGCTGGCCGGCCAGTCGCTGGATGTGCTGCTGGGCATTGCCCACTGGACGGCAAACCAGCCCGGAGCAATCAAATTAATGCCCCGGATGACAGGAGGAAATTTCACCCTGTTCGTTATGGGCGGATTATGGCTGGCCCTGTGGAAAGGGCGTGTGCGTCTGCTGGGCCTGATGCCGTCACTCGCCGGAGCAGGTATGCTGTTGGCAACTCCGGTGCCGGATGTGCTGATCAGCGGTGACGGTCGCCATGTCGGGATTGCCGGGGAAGGGAACAGGCTGCTGGTCCTGCGTGAAAGTCGCAGCGATTATACACGCGACAATTTGCTGGAACTTGCTGCAATGGATGGGGAGACTGTCCCGCTTGATCAATGGCCGGATGCACGGTGCAGCCCCGATTTCTGTGCGCTTGATCTTGTTCGCGATGGTGCCGTGTGGCGTTTGTTAGCGGCGAGAAGTCATAACCGGATCGAGGAGCGTGCTCTGGCTGCGGCATGTGAACGTGCAGATATTGTTATCGCAGACCGATGGTTGCCGAAGAGCTGTCATCCACGCTGGCTGAAGGCAGATCGCAAGATGCTGGACCAGACAGGAGGAATGGCGCTGGTCCTGACAGGCGAGACGATACAGATGGATACAGTGGCAAGCTATCAGGGCGAGCATGGCTGGTGGCGACCGAGAAAAAACATGCGCCGCGCAATCAGGAAATAAATCTGTTTCAGCACTGTCTGCAGATCAGTGATAGCGTCTTAGCAGACCTGCCAGCTTGCCTTGCACCTGCACGCGCGATGGCTGATAGATTTGTGGTTCATAGGCTGCATTGGCCGGGTCAAGCCGGACAAGGCCATTTTCCCGGCGCAGATATTTCAGTGTTGCCTCTTCGTTATCGACCAGTGCGACAACGATTTCTCCGTCACGGGCGGTTTCTGTCCGTCTGATCAGCGCGTAGTCACCATCAAAAATACCGGCATCGACCATGGAATCGCCCGATACTTCCAGCGCGTAATGATCTCCCGGTCCGAGCAGGGCGGCTGGCACCGGCATATGGCTTTGGCCTTCCAGTGCCTCAATCGGGGCGCCAGCGGCAATTCGGCCATGAAGGGGAATTTCGATAATATCATTTGCGGGTTCACGCATGACAGGGGGTGCCGAAGGCTTGCTTATGGCAGGTGTGCTCATGGTCACTCTGGGAGCAGTAACCGGCAGGGCATCTTCAGGCTGGCGGATGACTTCCAGTGCGCGGGCGCGATTGGGCAGGCGGCGGATAAAGCCGCGCTCTTCCAGTGCAGAAATCAGACGATGCACCCCGGATTTGCTTTTGAGGTCGAGGGCGTCTTTCATTTCTTCAAACGAAGGCGAAATCCCTGTTTCTTCCAGCCGTTTCTGGATGAAGAGGACAAGTTCGTGCTGTTTGGCCGTGAGCATAAAGCCAGTTCCTGTATTGCGTGGGTTCGCACGTCAAAGTGTGAACGAATAAGGAACGTATAGGAAACTAACGGGCACTCGTCAAGTTAGGGTCAGGACTCATTGAGCATATGGCCGTGACCCTATTCACCCGTTTTCGAGCAGATAAACCGGAACAATCGCGCCCGCTTCGGTAGCGGGGCTGTTTTCAGGCCGCTCGACAAGCGCATTGGCGCTGGCAATCGCCCCCAGTGCCGAGGAATCCTGTTCGGGCACGGGATAAATGTCTTTTCCATCCCAATGCGCGCGCAAAAAGTTCCGCCTTGCGCCATTTTCTGCAAGCGCCATGCCTGACGGCAGAAAAACCTTGCTCGGCAACGGATCAGATGCCCCCGAAAGAGCACGCAGCACGGGAAGCATGAACAGCCAGCCCGTAACAAAGCTGGATACCGGATTGCCCGGCAGGCCAAGAACCAGTGTGGTATCCCGCCGGGCGACCATCAGCGGTTTGCCCGGCTTGATCGCCACGCGCCAGAATGCAAGATCAGCGCCCCAGTCTTCAAGTGCAGGGCGGATAAGGTCATGATCGCCTATGGAAGCGCCGCCGCTGGTTACAAGCAGATCTGCCCCTGTTGCTGATGCCAGTGCATTTGCCAGTGCTTCGCGATTATCTGCTACCGGCCCAATGCGGGTTATCGTGCAGGGGACAGCACTGGCCATGGCGGCAAGCATAACCCCGTTGCTGGCCGGAATCTGGCCGGGCAGACAGTGCGCCGGATCTGCACATAATTCATCCCCGCTATCAAGGATGACAATGTGCGGTTTGCGGGCAACAGGCACTACAGAGTGACCACCCCCCAGAGCCAGTGCCAAAGCTGCAGCATTCAAACGATGGCCGGCTTCAAGCAGGACATCGCCTGAGCGGAAATCAAAGCCCTGTTTGCGAATATGGCGGGCCTGCGCCTCTCCCTTGCCATTGGTCTGAAGCTCTGTCCCGTCCAGAGAAGCATGTTCCTTGAGCAGGATTTTCTCCGCACCGTCAGGCACAATGGCTCCGGTGGAGATATGGACAGCCCCTCCGCCCTGTATGGCGGACAGGAAAGGCGCTCCGCAGCGGCTTTCTCCCACCAGTTTCCAAGGGGCAGTGCCCGAAACGGCAAAACCATCCATGGCGGAAAGATCTGCCGGAGGCTGGGTTCGAAGCGCAGTCAGTGGCGAGGCAAGATACCTTCCCAGGGCCTGTTCCACGGGGCATTGTTCCGTTTGCACAGAAGGAACAAGATCCAGCAACCGGGCCTGTGCATCTTCAAGCGGGATAGGTTTGGGGGCGGAGGTCATGCGGCGCTATCATCCGCCGACCAGTTCCCCGATTTTCCTCCGTTTTTGGCCAGCAGGCGCACCGCGTCGATACGCATCCCCTTGTCCAGCGCCTTGGCCATATCGTAAATGGTGAGTAGGGCGATGGTGGTGGCGGTCATGGCTTCCATTTCCACCCCCGTTTTGCCGGTGAGGCTGGCGGTGGCAGTGGCACGAATGCCGCTGTCTTCCACAACAAAATCAATATGCACGGCATCCAGTGCAAGCGGATGACACAGGGGGATCAGATCCCCGGTGCGTTTGGCAGCCATGATCCCTGCCAGCCGTGCCGTTCCCAGAACATCCCCCTTGGGAGCATCGCCATGCCTGATCGCAGTCAGGGCCGATTGTGACATGTGAATGATGCCGGTGGCAATCGCCTTGCGGGCACTTTCACCCTTGCTGCCAATATCGACCATACGGGCCGCGCCGGTTTCATCAATATGGGTCAGCCTGGTCATGGGTATGATGCTCTCCTGCACAGGGTTCGGGCCTGACTAGCTTTCGGGTCTGAGTGAGTTTGCCGGGCTTTCTGTCAGCCTGCCAGCAATGCTCTGGTTGCGGCTTCGACATTGTCTTGTCGCATGAGGCTTTCTCCTACCAGAAAACAGCGCACACCGGAACGGGCCAGACGCGCGCAATCTGCATGAGAATGAATCCCGCTTTCTCCTACCAGCAGGGCTTCCGGCGGAGCAAACGGGGCCAGATTTTCAGTGGTGGCAAGATCGGTTGAAAAATGGCGCAGGTCACGGTTATTGACCCCGATCAGGCGCGATTTCAGGGCAAAGGCCTGTTCCATTTCTGCTTCGTCATGGACCTCTACCAGAACATCCATGCCTCTCTCGATCGCTGCGGATTCAATCTCCTGCATCTGGCTGTCATCCAGCGCGGCGACGATAATCAGTATCGCATCGGCACCAATCGCCCGTGCCTCGGCCACTTGCCACGGATCGATCATGAAATCCTTGCGCAGCACGGGCAGGGTGCAGGCTGCACGTGCGGTAACAAGATATTCTTCTGATCCCTGAAAATAGGGTGCATCGGTCAGGACAGAAAGGCAGGCCGCTCCGCCCGCTTCATAGGCGCGCGCATGGTCTGCAGGGCGGAAATCCGGCCGGATAAGTCCTTTTGACGGGGATGCCTTCTTGATTTCGGCAATCAGCCCGAAGCCGCTGACAGATTTTTCTGTCAGGGCACGGATGAAACCGCGCGGGGCGCTTTGTTCTTTTGCGCGGTGGTCCAGCGTATCAATGCCGGATTCCTGCTTGCGTTGTGCAACCTCGTCGCGCTTTGTCAGGCAGATTTCTTCCAGCTTGTTCATTGAGCAAGCTCTATCCAGCGGGCGAGCAGGTTTTTTGCGGCTCCGCTATCCAGCGATTCTTTTGCACGGGCCGTTGCGGAAGCCCAATCATGGCCGTGTCCTTCGGGGCCTGTTCTTTCCGGGTCAGTTTCTTCCGCTACCAGAAAAGCGGCGGCAGCGTTAAACACAACTGCATCGCGGTAAGCTCCCGATGCACCATCCAGCAGGGCCTTGAGCGCAGCAGCATTATGTGCCGGATCGCCGCCACGTATGGCGCTGACCGGGCTATGGGGGATTTGCGCATCATCGGCCGAAATGCGGTGCATTTCATAGTCTGCACCGCGCACTTCCGCCATTTCGTTTCCACCGGCCAGGCTGAGTTCGTCCAGACCCTCATCGCCGGACACCACCCAGCTAAGCGCGGTGCCAAGTCTGGCCATGGCCTCGGCATAAATCGGGACATAGGCGGGCCGCGCAATGCCCACCAAGTGCCGCCTGATACGGGCAGGGTTGGATAAAGGCCCCATCAGGTTGAAAATGGTCCGCGTGCCAAGCCGCTGACGGATGGGCTGGATACGCCCCATCGCCGGATGGTGGTTTTTGGCGAACAGGAAACATATGCCAATTTCGGACAGGGTTTTTTCTGCTGTCCGCCCTGCGGCATCCATATCAAGCCCAAGCTGTTCCAGCGTATCGGCAGTACCGGATTTGCTGCTGGCAGCGCGATTGCCATGTTTGGCAACCGGCACGCCGCTGGCTGCAACCACCAGGCTGACAGCCGTGGAGATGTTGAGCGTATGATGCCCGTCTCCGCCGGTTCCGCAAACATCCATGGCTGTTTCGGGTGCGTTGATCGGGATCAGCCTTTCGCGTAGTGC
>JBKEEC010000116.1:0-4011 GCA_047975785.1 Sphingomonadaceae bacterium
CGGTTTTATGCAAAAGAAAAGCGAAAATAATAAATTATAGCTCGCACATGATTCAATCTTTTCTTGCGATGCTATAAGTGAAACATGCACAACGCTCTACACGGTGTAATATTTGTCCTGTAATATCTGCACTGCCCGGTTTGGTGATGGATTACCATCGGAGTGCGCGCTATCTTTCCGACGCTCAGGAGTAAAATGATTCTGGTTTGAATAGACATGTGACACAAGATAGAAGATCCAGCATTGCTGGTTATATAATAAATCATTTTCGATGCTGTATTCCTTTGTTTTTTCGTATTTTTAAACTGAAAAAGTCTATCAACTTATTCTGAAAATGCTCTAGAGCGGGATGACATATGACAGAAGCACATCCCGCTCTTTATACTTTTGTTATCGTGCGATTTTTGACAAAAACCGGTGCCCACTTTTTGTCATCACACTCTAAAAGGCGGGGCCTGGTATGTCTGCAGAGAAAACCTCCATTTTCGGATTTCAGAACTGGTCCGGCGAGATTCGAAAATATCTGACGGTTGATTGTATTGCCGGCTTCACGCTCTGGGCCATGATTGTCCCTGAAGCAGTTGCCTATGCCACCATGGCCAACGCCCCCACCCCTGCTGCGGGGCTCTATGGCATTTTGTTCGTTCTGCCGGTCTATGCGATATTTGCCAGTTCGCGCTATGTTGTTGCAACCTCTACGGCGGCGATTTCTGTAACCACGGCGGGTTTTCTTGCGGCATTGGGTTCCGGCACACCCGAAGTTTTTTCCTCGCTGATAATCGCGTCGGCCATTGTTTATCTGCTGTTCTGGCATTTCCGCCTTGGCTTTATTGCAGATTTCATTTCCGAGCCGGTGAGCCGCGGCTTCATGCTGGGCCTGTCCATCTTCATAGTCGTCGGGCAATTGCCCAAACTGTTCGGCATCGAAAAGGGGAGTGGCAACACATTTGAACAGGCCTTCTCCCTTGCCGGAAATCTGGGAGATACCAATCCGGCAACGCTGATCTGCGGCGCGCTGGTGGCGATTATTCTGATCGGAAGCGAAAAGATCAATCCGCGGATTCCCGGCGGGCTGCTGGCACTTGTGCTTTCAGTGATTGGATTTTCCCTTTTTGGCTGGGCAGGCCGCTACGGGATTGACATGGTGGGAGCGCTTCCGGCCGGGCTGCCCGCAATCACCATTCCCCGGCCAGATTTTGCTCAATTGCCCATTATCATTCCCGCAGCCATCGGTCTGGTTGTTCTGGCAATCAGCGAAGCCACGGTGCTGGCTTCCAGCCTGGCGATAGAACATGATCAGGAACTGGATGTCGACCAGCAGTTTCTGGCTTTCGGACTGGGCAATCTGGCGGGGGGGCTGTTTGGCGGCTTGCTCGGCGCAGGTTCCACCAGCTCTACGCTGGTCAATCATGATGCGGGCGCAAAAACCCTCATGTCTACCGTCTGGGCTGCCCTGTTTACTCTGGTGACAATATTATTCCTGACTGGCCTGTTTGCCTTTCTGCCAGAGGTGTTTCTCGGTGTATTGATTATCCATGCCGTGTGGCATTTGCTGCGTTTTCGCAAGATCCTGCATGTGAGAAACTATTCCAGAGGTGAGTTTAACCTTGCCGCGATTGCCATGCTCGCCGTGCTGCTTTTTGATGTGCTTTACGGGCTGGTGATCGCCATGGCACTGAACATCATCTATTTTGCCTACAAGACCTCCCGCGTCAAAGTGGAGGAGTTTGGCACGTTGAATGACAGCAATCACACATTGATGCCTGTCAGTTTCGAGCATGTCGTTCCGGCACCGGATAATTGTATTGCCCTGGGGCTGACACAGGGATCAATCTTCTATGCCAGTGCGCGCAGTGCGGTTGAGCAGTCCAATGCCATTATCCGGCAACATCCTGATGCCACCAATGTCATTATTTCAGTGGAGCGGATTAACAGCTTCGACTTTACCTCGCAAAAGATGCTGCGTGACTTTGAAGCCATGGTCCGTAAATCCGGCAAACGTCTCTACATTACGAATGTCCGGTCGCAACATGCGCTGGACCAGTTGCGCAAGGCAGGGTTTGATCCGGGTCTGGTCGATATTTCCCTGCACCTGGATATTACAAAAATCTGAATCAATCCATCAGCACAGGCGCAAAAAAGGGGCAGCCCCATGCAGGACCACCCCTCATATTTTGGATCAAATGACCAGAAAATGAAGCTTATTTCAGTTCGACAGTGCCGCCTGCAGCTTCGATCTTGCCTTTGATTTCTTCGGCTTCGGCCTTGTTCACGCCTTCCTTGATCGGCTTGGGCGCGCCTTCGACCAGAGCTTTTGCTTCGCTCAGGCCCAGACCGGTGATGCCGCGGACTTCCTTGATCACCTGGATCTTCTTGCCGCCGTCTCCGGTCAGGATAACGTCGAATTCGTCTTTTTCTTCAGCAGCAGCGCCAGCGTCACCACCACCGGCAGCAGGGCCGGCAACGGCCACAGCAGCAGCAGCAGAAACGCCCCACTCTTCTTCCAGTGCCTTGGCCAGTTCAGCGGCTTCAAGGACGGTCAGTTTCGAAAGTTCTTCAACCAGTTTGGCAATATCAGCCATTGTTCAACACTCCAGTTAACAGGCGAGGCCGTATTCTGGCCCCGAAAATTTCACGGTAAATTTCTCGTTTGACGAAAAACCGCTTACGCCGCATCCTTGGCGCCATAGGCACCGAAAACACGAGCAAGCTTGGCGGCGGGTGCATTGACGACCTGGGCGATCTTCGTCGCCGGGGCGTTAATGAGACCCACCAGTTTGCCACGCAGCTCGTCGAGGCTCGGCATGGAGGCAAGCGCCTTCACCCCGGCATCATCGAGCATCTGTCCACCCATGGAACCACCGACAATTTCAATCTTGTCCGTAGTCTTGGCGAAATCGACAACGGCTTTTGCCGCGGCGACCGGGTCTTCCGACCAGGCCAGCGCTGTCGGGCCAGAGAGGTATTCCTCCAGACCTTCATAGCTGGTTTCTTTCAGGGCAAGCCTGGCAAGACGGTTTTTCGCAACCTTGTAGGATGCACCGGCTTCACGCACTTTCTGACGCAGCTCGGTTGACTGGGCAACCGACATGCCGAGATTGCGGGTGACAACCACCACGCCTACCTCGTTGAAAACAGCGTTGAGCTGGGCAACCGCATCGGCTTTTTGCGAACGATCCATGCCATACTCCTTCACTATGGCCACAAGGCAAAGCCCCGTAGCCGGCTACATTTGCTGCATCGGCAGAGTGCCGAAACAGGCGAGTCCGTTTGACAAGGGAAGGAGGAGCGATACCGTCCTGCGGTTGGGTAACCTGCCAGAACTGGCAACGCGGCGATCATAGTGCAGCAGGGCTACGCTATTACCGCCGTAAAACTCTGTCCCCGTCTAGGCCGGAAATTAAGAAAGCCCGATTGCTTTCACCGACGGTCTCGGACGGATAACCGGGTCAGCCTGTTCGCCGCTCCGGTCGCAGGGCCTTTAACGGGTGATGTGACTGAGTCAAGTCATCTTTTAAGGCAAGGTCTGCGTCTTTGATATTGCGCCGCGCATCACAAGACAGTATCGCCCTGCTCGTGTGCGGGTATGATGTAATGGTAGCCTGCCAGCTTCCCATGCTGGACGCGCGGGTTCGATTCCCGCTACCCGCTCCACCGGCAAGATAGCGGTTGCCGGACAGCCTGCGCATAGCTTCCTATGCTTGTTTTACCGCATTTTCGTGGGTCAAAATCTGGCCACCAGCATATCGGCAACGGCACGCACGGCGGGGGCGTGTTTCAGATCGGCATGGATAACCATCCACACGGGCCGCAATTCTGGTTGCGGAGCGGCGATACGCACCAGTTCCTTGCACGGCTGTGCCAGCACGCAAGGCAACAGGGCAACGCCAAGACCGGACCGGGCAGCGGCAAACTGGCTGTGAAAATCCCCGGTCAGCAGATCAAACGGACGGCCATCGGCAAATTCTTCCAGCCAGCGTTGTTGCGGCACATGGGCCAATGTTTCATCAA
>JBKEEC010000117.1:0-38313 GCA_047975785.1 Sphingomonadaceae bacterium
CCACTTGATTGCGCTACTCTCCGAAATCCCGAACCGGACTGCCGCGCCGCGCGCCGACATGCCTTCATCCATCACCGCAGAAAGAACCCGCTCACGAAGATCCATAGACTAGGCTCGAACCATGTCATGCTGGCCTCCAGTCCCAGCAGACATCATGAATCACATCTCTTCACTCTTGGGAATCCCCAATCGAGTCAGTCAAATGTCATCCCACTCTAGGCCTCCAGCATGTCTGTTACAGGAAATCCCGATGAGTAGATACCGAATCGCCTTGGCCAATTTGGAAGAGCCAAAGTCGCGAGACGTGTCCGTTGAGCGAGCAATCGAGGCAATTCCTCTGGCCGCTGCACAGGGAGCGCAAATCATTTGCTTCCCCGAATGCTTTGTTCCTGGCTACCGTTGGCCCGGTCGATCGATGCCATCTCCCGATCCCGTCTTTCTAGACGAAGCCGTGACGGCGGTGGCCAATGCTGCCAAGGCGGCAGGGATTGCTGTCGTGCTTGGCACGGAGCGAATTACGAATACGGGGTTGCAAATCACAGCGTGCGTAATCAACGCCGACGGTTCGATCGCGGGCTGGCAGGACAAAGGCCAACTCGATCCATCCGAAGAAGCTGTTTACCCTTCATTCGGACAGGACCGTCATTTGTTCAGTGTCGGCGACCTCACCTTTGGCATCGTGATTTGCCACGAAGGTTGGAGATATCCCGAAACGGTCCGATGGGCCGCAAGGCGAGGAGCACAGCTCGTCTTTCATCCCTTCGCGCATATCGCTGAGGAAGGGGCCTACAGACCGCGAACCTTTGCCGATCCGGCAAACACATTTCACGAAAAGGCCATCCTTTGTCGCGCTGCCGAAAACACCTGCTTCATTGCAGCCGTCAATTGCGCGCGCGACGGTGTATCGCAAACATCCGCCATCGCCAATCCGGATGGAACGCTACTCACGTTCCAACCATACGGACAGGCTGGCCTTCTCGTCGCCGACCTCAACCTCAGTGAGGCTACTTGTGAGCTGGCACTTCGCTGTCGAACTTCGGGAATTTGAGCAGAGGTCTGGAAACCACCCCAAGCACGAACCCGCTTTCGCGGGAGGGTCGCGTGGGGTGATGGAGCGCATTATTCATAGGCTTTGAGCACGGTGGAGTCGTCGTGTGACGATGGAGTTCCCTTCAACAAGAGGAACTTACCATGGCTACATCCCCGACTGACCGTCCGATCACCCCGCTACGCCAGCGCATGCAACATGACATGGTTTTGCGCGGTTTGGGCGCGCATACGCAGAAGGATTACATCCGGCATGTTCGGCGTTTTGCCGCGTTCCTGAAGCGTCGGCCAGATACCGCGGCGGTGGAGGACGTACGACGCTTCCAGCTTTAGGCCCTCCGTCCAGTCGCGCTATCCTACAGACAACGAATCTTATCTGGCATTGGCATTCGGTCAGAAACACTGCTTGAAGCCATAACAGGGTCCGCATATGTACCACCTATGAACTGGAAGCCTCGCAACCTTCGTGAACTTGCCCGCATGGTCGTCGGAGACGCTGAGCATTTTCCGTACCGATCAAGCAAATACATCACTGAATTCTTTGAGGACTGTGAGCTGGAGTTCGTCCACACCGGCGCGACCCGCTCGGTCTGGGCAGCCGAGCGGATCGAAGAAGTGCTGGCAATGCCGCACCCAACACCATCGGTGATGCCGGACGCTTTCCTGCGGATCATCCGCCGTCTGCTCGACAAAGGCGAAGCCGAGGGAGATGACGCCGATCGCGCCAAGGCGCTCGCCGCGCTTAATATCGTGCTGGCACGCGAAGGTTGGGCTGCGCTCTATGATGAGAATGGCCTCGCACAGCTCCGGCATATCGCGACCAACACCATCGCAGAGATGGCCAATCCCCATCGCCCGTTCACGCCATCGGAGATTGAACGTCGCGACCAGCTCTTCGCCGCATCGGCAAATGCTCCGAGGATGAACTGATCGAGGAAGTGCTGCTGCCGCTCTTTCGCCAGCTCGGCTTCCACCGCATCACTGCCGCCGGACACAAGGACAAGGCGCTGGAATATGGCAAAGACGTGTGGATGAAATACACGCTGCCTACGCTGCACGTCCTCTATTTTGGCATCCAGGCGAAGAAGGGAAAACTCGATTCGTCTGGCATGAGCACTACTAGAGCGGGATGACATATGTCTGACTCGAAGAGGGGTTCCCAAGAGCGAAGAGATGTGATTCATGATGTCTGCTGGGATTGGAGGCCAGCATGACATGGTTCGAGCCTAGTCTATGGATCTTCGTGCGCGGGGTCTGTCGGCGGTGATCGATGAAGGCAGGTCGGCGCGCGGCGCGGCAGGCCGGTTCGGGATTTCGGAGAGTAGCGCAATCAAGTGGGTGAGGCGTCACCGTCAGACCGGTAGCGTCGCGCCCGCCCGGATGGGCGGTTACAAACCCCGCGTGCTGACAGGCGAGTTGCGCGACTGGCTGCTGGAACGCACGAAGAGCGACTTCACCTTGCGCGGACTGGTCGCCGAACTGGCCGAACGGGGCGTGAAGGTAGATTACGTGCAGGTCTGGCGCTTTGCCCATGCCGAAGGACTGAGCTTCAAAAAAAAGCGTTCTTCCCGCCGAGCAGTTACGACCAGAGGTGGCCCGACGACGCGCACAATGGAAGAAATACCAGGACCGGCCTGACCCGACACGCCTCGTGTTCGTGGACGAAACCTGGGCCAAGACCAACATGGCACCGCTCAGAGGCTGGGCACCGGTCGGTCAGCGGCTTCACGCCAAGGTGCCCTACGGCCACTGGAAAACGATGACGTTCATTGCCGCGCTGCGCTGCGACCGGATCAATGCGCCGTTCGTGTTCGATCAGCCGATCAACGCCGCCAGCTTTACCGCATGGGTCGAACAGCAGCTCTGTCCGACGCTCGGCAAGGGCGACATCGTCATCATGGACAACCTGTCCAGCCACAAACGGCCCGCCGTCAGGGCGGCGATCAGGGCCAGAGGCGCACGGCTGCTGTTCCTCCCGCCCTACTCGCCAGACCTCAATCCGATCGAGCAGGTCTTTGCCAAACTCAAGCATCTGATGCGAAAGGCCGCCGAACGATCTGTCGAAGCCACATGGCGGCGGATCGGATCACTGCTCGATGCCTTCCCGCCAGAAGAATGCGCCAACTACCTCAAAAACTCAGGTTATGCGTCAATGTAATGTCATACGACTCTAGAGCGGGATGACATATGACAGAATCACATCCCGCTCTTTATACTTTTGTTGTCGTGTGATTTTTTGACAAAAACCGGTGCCCGCTTTTGTCATCACACCCTAGATCAAAGATCTGCCATCTTTTACTGCAAATGCTTCAGGCAGATTTCACCTTCAGGTCAGGCATACCTAACCAGTCGAGTATTTCAGTCCGGTTCTCATCCAGTCGGGGCGGCGGTGCGTCTACACCCGGAGAGCCGGTTTCCATGCGAAAGCCCGCATTGGGAATACGTATCTCGTTTGCATAGGGGCTGTTTTGGGCAGGGATTGAAAGGATGGCATTCTCCCCGGCCATTGCGGAAGCCTCATCCACACTACGCACCATGCCACAGGGAATACCGGCATCGCTCATACCCTTTTCCCATTCGACTGCATCGCGTTTTACAATTTCTCCAGCCAGCTCGCCTTTCATTGCCCCGAAATTCTGACGCCTTGCATCTGCTGTCACGAATCGCGGATCGTCAAGCCAGTCTACACGCCCGACATGGTGGGCAAGCGCCGTGAACTGGTTATCCTGAACGACGCCCAGAGAGATTTCCCGTCCATCGCGCGTTGTGAACAACGATGCCGTAGGAAGGCCGGAATAACCTGTATTGCCCATGCGCGGCATAGGTGTGCCAGTAAGCAGAAAAGGTGTGAGGGTTGAGGTCATGAAAGCCAGACTTGCGTCAAACATTGAGACGTCAATTCTTGCGCCTTCACCTGTTTCACGCTGGCGGATGATTGCTGCAAGGATGGACAGTGCAGCCGTTTGCCCCGTTAGCGTATCCACAATCGGAAATCCGACTCTCACCGGAGGCATGGTTTCATCCCCGCTCAGCATCATCATTCCGGCTGTGGCCTGGACTATATTGTCAATTGCAGGCCAGTCGCGATGCGGCCCATCCTGCCCATAACCAGAGACAGAGCAGTAAACAATGCCTGGACGAAGCTTATCTGCGGCATCATAGCCCAGCCCCAGTCTGCCAATTACGCCGGGGCGGAAGTTTTCCAGCAGCACATCACTTTTTCTGACAATGGCGCGAGCTATCTCCAGCTCTCTTTCATCCTTAAGATCCAGCGCGATTGATTTTTTCCCCGCATTGGCCGAGACAAAGGCCGGAGCCATGCCATCCAGTGCGCGGTCTGCACCATAGTTACGAAACTGGTCCCCTTTACGGGATTCGATCTTGATGACCTCTGCCCCCATCAGGCGCAACAGATGCGATGCATAAGGCCCCGCCATGACATGGCTGAAATCGGCAATGGTTATACCCGCCAAAGGCTGGTTCATGATATTCCTCCACAGCGGATAGTATCGCGCGCAACTACACTGGTACGGGCGATATCAAAGGCCTTCATCCCGTCAATCCCGAAACGTTCGAGACTACGCGCATTGTTCCGGGCATCGCGCAAATAGAGTTCGTCAAAGCGTTTCTGATCGGCTTCGCTCATATCAGAAAAGACAATACCTGCCTGATGGGCATCATTCAGTCCGCGTTGTGATGCAGCCCGGATTTCTTCGGCCAACGCCTCTTCCCACACAGATTTTCCTTCCTCCAGCACGGCTCGTTGCTTTTTGTTCAGCCGTTTCCAAACCTCCATCCCCATTGCACGGGCAGGGTAAGCTCCGCGCGGAATTGCCAGGTTGTTATAATATTGACTAACCTCGGCAAAATGCAGTGCCTGAAATGTATCGGGCGGAGCAATCACACCATCCAGAACCCCCTTAGCAAGAGAAGAATAAACCTCACCCATGGGCATATTGACAGGATCTGCTCCAAGCGAATCCAGCACAGTCAGCAGTTCCGTGGGAGCACGTAAACGCATCCCCCGGAGGTCATCCAGCGTCTTCACCCGTTTTCCGCGTGTGATGATGCCGGGCAAGGCCCCGCCCTGCACCGCCAGAATTTTAAGTCCTTCCAGCTCATGACCAATTTCCGGGTCAGCGGCATCAAGGCAGTTATAAAGTTCGACTTGAGACTCCACACTATCCGCTCCGCTGTAAAAACCGGATTGAAGTCGGATCAGATGTGTTCCACCGCGCACATAAATAGGAGTTATAAGGCCAATATCGGCAACGCCGTGACGCAATTCCTCCATCGACATATCAGCAGACAGCAAGGCACCGGACCATATAGGCCGAATTTTCAGGCTGCCACCCGACTGTTTTTCAACAAACTCTATCCAGCGCTGGTCAGCCCGGCTGAACGGGTGCCCCGGAGAATAGGGCGTGGCATAGGTCAGCTCGGTTACACCGACTGGCTGAGGTCGGGCACAGGCACCGAGAAGCACCAGCATCAGAAGAGCAAGCCATCTCATGCCAGACCCTTTTCCCTCAGAAAGTCAGCTACTAACGCCACCATCGCGTCATGATCCCAATTGGCTGCATTGACCATATCTGCATCAATCTTCAGCACTGGAACACCTGCCCGCTCCAGCGTCATTGCTGTAATATTGGTGCCCGATTGGGACAGGCGGTTATCAGGTGGCAAGAGCACAATTGTTGCATCAATTCCGCAACGTTCCGCCTCGCTTTCCATCCATCCATTCATCCATGGCGGCAGGTGCAGAACCTCATTCATCGAGCAGATGCGGCTAGCCAAGGCATCCATAGGCCTGCCCTGCAATTCGCGAATATATTGCGGCCCGGCAAATGGCATGTACATTGACCAGACAAAGACCGCGCCCAGTTTATCCTCCAGCGCCTGATAAAAACCCGGATCATGCCAGACACCTGCACCAATCCACATCAGGCGGATCTTTTCCTTGCTGCTCGCTCCTTGTCCCGTCGCAATACGCTCCATCACCTCATCACGAAACTTTTTCGCATGAGTCACCGCCCAGTCAGAGCCGCGATGCCATTGTGGAATCATGGTATTCGGCATTTGTTCGGCGATTGATACAGGGCATGGTCGCGCCGTGCCAATCGCCTGCGCTGCCTCCCATATATAGCCTTCCTGCTCATTGATCCGTTCCATAAGATAAAGCAGTTTTTCCTCACTGAATTTTTTCCCGGTACGGTTTTCCAGCAATGTGATGAGGTCGCGCATTTCATCAACCATCAGGGCAATACGGTCGGGCTGGAAAGTTCTTTCCCAGTCATTTCTGGAATGTGAAAACCAGGCCGGATCTTTCACTTCCCATGCCGGGGCCTCCATCGGGAAAAACTCCGTCCCCATCGCTTTGGCCCATTGAGAAAAGACATGCTGGATGCAGTCACAGGTCATCCGCGCCACCAGAACGGTAGGTGTGGGCAGACCACCCCAGGGGGCACTACTGGGATCATCCGCCAAGGTGCAGGCAAGGCCGAGCGAACAATATTTGCAACTATTCGACGGATAGCCTTTCTGCTCCATCACCTCGAAATAGCGCTGCGACAATTGCTTGGCGGAAATATAGGCCGACCACCATTGATTGGTGATGATCGGAATATCCATCGCATGAAAGATCTCATGCGGTGTATCGGCCTGAACAATGGCAAAAGGCTCTCCATTATCCACCACGCGGCGTTTCAGATCCTTGCCAAAGGCCTTCTGAAAGGCATTGGCTTCTGCGGTGCAGGCCAGCAACTTGCGACTACGGTGTCCGGTGGGGGCGCTCATTGGAAAACTCCTGCCTGCATAAATTCTTCAAAACGGGCCGGATCAAGGCCGGAAAGCGAAGTAGCAATATCTTTGCAATGCTCCCCCATGCGCGGGGCTCGATAGGGCGCAGGTTTATCAAGGTTAAAAATAATCGGGGTGGCAATATGGCCAAACGGGCCAAGCAGCGGATGATCAAGCATGGTCAGTGCTTCCCTCCCTGCAAGCTGAGGGTCTTTCTCGATCATATCTTCCGGGTCTTGCACCACGCCGGCAGCTATACCTGCGGACTGCAACTCTTCGGCTGCAGCATGATCCTCCCGTTTGGCTATCCAGCCAGCCAGGTCACCGCCTGTCACTTGTTCTGCCTTCTCCACATCAGCGGCATCAAACAGGCTGACAGCAACCCAGCGATCTTCTCCAAGCGCAGCAAACACATCCTGTATCAATATAGATGGGTCAGCATTGCCATTGCGCTCTGGACGCTCACCTGTTTTTGCCATGGCAAGGTAAGACCTCATTTGCTGAACGCAAATCTCATACATGGCCGCATCAATATGGCAGCCCCGCCCGCTTTCACGTCTGTGCTGTAACCCGGCTGCGATCGCCGAAGCCATGACGAAGGGAACAATCACGTCACCATATGGCACCGCTCCAGGAATAACCGGATTTCCATCTGCGTAGCCGGTAAGATAGGTGCGTCCGGAAAGGGCTCCGCCTGTGCCATCCACACCCCATTCCTGCGCCATTGGGCCGGTCTGGCCAAAAACGCTGCCCGAACACATGATGATGCCGGGATTGCGTGTTGCCAGTGTATCATAATCCAGCCCCAGCTTTTTCATTGTGCCGGGAGAGAAATTTTCTACCACCACATCCGCCCAGTCGATCAGTGGATCGATGACCTCGCGAGCGCTTTTTTCCTTGAGGTTGAGCGACAGGCTGCGCTTGGAGGAATTGAGATGGGCAAACCATGGCTTGTCATCCCAGTTTCCTGCCTCGCTAGCTGATACCTGCACATCAAGCCGGGCAAGGTCAGGCCGGGTCCGGCTTTCCACCTTGATAACTTCAGCACCCAGATCGCCCAATGTCTTGGTAGTGATGGAGCCGACCAGTGCCCAGGCGAAATCAAGCACCCTCACACCGGCTAGCGGCCCCCCGCGTTCACCTTCACGTTTTGGCACAGCGGGAATGGTGGCGCTGCCTTTTCGAATACCGGCAAAACGGGTGGGCAGGCCATCAGCAGTATTGAAAAATCCGCGTGCGGCCAGATGCGCATCCGCCAGAACATCGGATGGTTCATTGACTACACAGGCATTGATCCCGCGGCTGTGACCTTCCGTAGCAATTTCCTGCTTGGTACGCGAAAGGAAAAAGGCCGTAATGGCCGCTTCCCACACGGTGCGAATTTCCTGCGGCAGGGTGGAGCGGTTATATGTCAGCCAGTCCGTGCCAGACATCGGGTTATCCATACCCACATCGTCAATCCAGTCTGACAAGGCCTGATTGGCGGGGGCACCAAGACGGCCCGTCATCAGAGAGTGGAAACACCAGCCATCTGCCAGTTGCCAGATCGCCCGCACCTTCGCCTTGCCATAGGCCAGTGATCCGCCCACCCGATGCAGCTTGCGACGGTCAAACTGCCAGACAAGAATACCGTTGAAATTGCGACTGAAAGCAACCTGTTGAATGGAAACATCAACATGCTGACCTTTTCCATGGGTGCCCCGTGCGTAATGCGCAGCCATGGCCCCGGCAGCGGCAACCATATGCGCATGAAAAGTGCAGGCATCGCCCGCTTCCTTGACAGGAGCGCGACCCATTTCACCTGTGACCCGCAAAGCCCCGCCCATGGCCGATGCCACCAGTTCACTGCCCCGCCAGTGCGAACGTGGCCCGTCCGAACCGAACGGGGTGACAGAGACGTGAATAGCCGTATCGGGAACAGCATGGCGCAAAGCAGCTTCCAGTCCGATGTCATCAATGACAAAGGAGGCGTTTTCCACAGGACCGCCAATTTCCGCGCCCAGAGAGAAGAAATAGCGTGCCAGCGGGCTGTTTCCCATTGTGCCTAACAGGGCCACGCGATGTCCGGCAAGCGGCATCATCATGCTGCATTCTCCCGCGTAAAAGCCTCAATTTCCTGAACAGCACCATCCTGTCCGGCCCAGTCCCGCCTGGTCAGCACCAGAGTTGGAACTCCTGCTTCGGCCAGCACTTGCTGCATGGCCGGCACATGCCATACTATCGCCTCGTCATCTTCGCTGCACCACAACACAGCTGCCTTGACGGCACCTTTACCAAGGCGAGACTTCAAGCTGACTGCCGGTTCCGAAAAACTGCGCGATATTAGAGTTGAGCTATGCAGGCTGGATGCCAGAAGCGCAAAAGGATCACCATTGCTATAACCCTCATACTTCGGTGATGCAGCCCATATCTCAGGAAGAATCGGGCCTTCAGGCTGCATTCCCCCCTTGCTGATAGCATTATGAAGCCGACAGTCAGGCGGCGGCGTACCGATCAGCAAACAAACAGATGCACCTTGCTCTGTTGACGTAGCGTTGTGGTTTTGAGTTTTTTGCATGGCGGCTGCCAGATCCTCTGCTTGCACCCCAAACCGGGCAGCGAGGCTGCGCAACGCAACCTCCATATGAGCGAGGCTGGTGGCCCGACGAACCATCGCAACATCAAAAATCACCGGTTCCGGTCCGCCGATCAGTTTCTGGCGCCGCAACTCGCAAATGTAATAATAGAGCCGCTGCGCATTATCGTCCCCTCGACTGAACACCACCGTCTCATACCCGTCAAACGCACCATCAGCCCAGTCCTCCAAGACAGAACGCGTCCAGAGTGCAAATTTGGTTTCAAGCAGATCCGCTTTGGGCATGGCCCTGTCCACATTAATCGTGAGAGGACCGGCATAGCATCCGGTAGCTTCCAGTAGCGGAAGAGGAAGATTGGGGCCTACAGAAGATATCATATTTATTGTCCAAGTATTTCTGGCAACCACAATACGATTGCCGGGAACAGGATAAGCAGAAACAGATGCACGAAATCCGAGGCGAGGAAGGGCAGCACTCCCTTGAAAATGCGCTTGATCGTAACATCCTTCACCACGCCCTGGATAACATAGAGGTTCATACCAAGCGGCGGATGGATAAAACCGATTTCCATGGCACGGGTGATGAATATTCCAAACCAGATCGGACTCATCCCGGCGGCTCCCACAATCGGCAGCAGGATAGGCGTGGTCAGCAACATCAGCGCCAGCCCATCAAGAACCGAACCCAGAATAAGCAGGAACAACGCTATCACCACCAGGGTCGCCAGCGGTGAAAGGCCAAGCTCCTCCACCCCATCTCCAATACCTTCGGCAAGGCCGGTAACCCCGACAAAGACCGAAAACACCAGTGCACCAATCACGATCAGCAAAATCAGTCCGCTGGTTCTCAAGGTTTCGGCAAAAGCCTTTTCGAGCATCACCCGATTCAGTCGGCCACGTAACAGGGCAATCAGCAACGCTCCGGCAACGCCAATCGCAGCGGCCTCTGGCGGACTGATCCAGCCAATCGCAATCCCGCCAATCACCGCAGTTATCAGCAACAGCATATCCCAGATCCGCCGCAGTGCCATCCAACGCTCTGCCCAGCTTGCCTTTTCACTGGCCGGAGCAATATTGGGACGAATCCGCACCAGAATTGCAATGACGGCGGCATAAAACAGCGCCTGTGTCAGTCCGGGAATAATCGCAGCGGTGAACAAAGTGCCGATGGATTGTTCGGCAATAATGCCAAAGACAATAAGTGCGCCTGATGGTGGGATGATCTGTCCCAGTGTGCCTCCGGCGGCGACTGTGCCGGTAGAGAGCGCATCAGAATAGCCACGCTTGCGCATTTCCGGCAGGGCAACAAGGCCGACTGTTGCCGTTGTTGCAAGACTTGAGCCATTGATAGCGCCAAAACCTGCGCAACCGGCAACCGAGGCATAGGCCAGCCCTCCCTTTCGGTGACCGACCATTTTTGCCGCAGCATCAAACAGGTCGCGGCTGGCATCTGCAGCAAAGAACAAATGCGCCATCAGGATAAACAGCGGCAAAGTACCCAGCTCATAGCGGGTGATCGTATCAATAAAGACCACACCAGATTTGATCAGCGCCGCTTCCGGCCCAAGGATCAGCATCAGCCCACCAAGACCGACCAGCCCCAGCACCGCGCCAATCCGCATACCTGCAAGCAGCAATGCCAGCACAATCGCAACACCAATCAGACCTGTGGCAGGAGTTGCCAGTAAAGCATTTCCAGTCATGGCAGATGCCCCTCATGCCCTACATCCTGAGAGGTTGGGCGAAACAGAGGGAGCAGCGCCGCAAGAACAGATAACCCCAGAAATATATTGGCTGTCACCCGCATCCAGGACCATGGAATACCCGTAATTTCAGAAACTTCATGTGCGTTCCACAAATCCGCACTGATCCAAACCGAACCGGCCAGAACCAAAAGCAGAAACAGTGCCGTCAGCACTTCGCCAAGCCCGGAAACAATCCGTCGTGTCCCCGGTTGCAGCCTGTCTAGCAACAGCAATACCCGTGCATGAGCAGCAGCCAGCGTAGTAATAAAAATTCCGATACTGCCTCCCAGCAGAATGGCGACCTGTATCAGTTCAATCGA
Organism: Sphingomonadaceae bacterium; assembly: GCA_047975785.1. Classification (GTDB taxonomy): domain Bacteria; phylum Pseudomonadota; class Alphaproteobacteria; order Sphingomonadales; family Sphingomonadaceae; genus JACXVD01. Next base: position 11,487 of record JBKEEC010000117.1, read on the forward strand.
ACCACGAACCGGCATGCCGACATGTCGTCCGATCACTGCCAGCGTATCAATCCCCGCCGCTGCCATCAGCGCCAGGCCACCTATCCAGATAATAGCGCGTTTCCAGCCCATTCAGATAACTTCCTGCACTTCGCCAGAGGCGGTAATGTGGATGGCACGAAGTCCCGCCATAAGAGTGATTTCTTCGACATAGCGGCTGATTTCCTTGCCCCGCACGGCATCGGCAAGCACAGGGCGCCCCGGCGGTTCAATATGCACAGGAATGATGCCCGGGGTAATCCTGCCTTCTGTATCAATTAGCAGTCGGGCCAGAAAGGCATTGACCGCTTCAGGATGAAACGGGGCAAGTGTGTAGGCAGGGTCCGGCTCAAATCCGAACATAGCCTTGCGCTTTTCTGCCCATTCGCGTCGGGCCGGATGGTCCTGCGCCGGGCTGAGCGCACTGGTCACAACGCAGCCATTGCCAAGGCCATGGAAAATGGACTTGCCCTGATAGAGCTCGATCCCCCGGGTAATATGTGCATGATGGCCCAGCACCACATCTGCCCCGGCATCAATCGCCGCATGGGCCAGAGGGCGCTCATAAGGTGCCAGTCTGGCAGGCGTATGAACAATACCCTTGTGTAGCGCGACCAGCACATGATCTGCCTGCTGACGGGCCAGAGAAATATCCTTATACAAGATAGAAGGAACATCATCCCCCATCCGCACCAGATCCGCCGCCGGAGCAATCGGACTGCCATCAGCGGTTTCCACCCGCAAATAGGCACAGCCCGGCTGGTCTTCCCCCGCCCACGAAAACTCCGGACCCACGCAATTATAACTGAGCAGAGCAATCCGATAACCGTTTTGTGTGACAATGGCAGGCTTTCTGGCCTCTGCCAGACTGGTCCCTGCCCCGCTATGGGCGATATTCAGGCGATCCAGACTCTCAACCGTATCGACAATACCGTCTGCCCCGCAATCCATCATATGGTTTCCGGCAAGGCTAAGCATGGCAAACCCCGCTCCAGCAATGGCATCCAGATTTTCCGGCGGTGCGCCAGGGGCTGGCACATCTCCTCCCACCTCTTGCCCTTGCGCAGTGTGTGGAACCTCCAGGTGGCCAATCGACAGATCAGCCCCCTGCAAGGCGGGTGCAATACCTGACAGCCAGTGCTCACCATCCGGCTCGTCCAGCACCAGATCACCGGAGCACAGGATTGTCAGGTCATTTCGCGTCATGTCTGCGTCAATTCTCAAAAGGATTTACGGAAACTGACGGCGAACATTCTTCCAACCGGATTGGCAATAGTCGCATCATAGCCACCGCTGCCGTTATTACCCGGAGCAATATCAACAAATGGCGGCTTGATGTCGAACAGGTTACGAATATCCAGCCCAAAGGTCATACCTTTCTCCAGCCAGTTATCAGCATATTGATCCCCAATCTTCCAGATGAATGACAGGTCAATGGGAGTATAGGAACTGACCTTTTCCGACGGCGTAACCGAGTTATTGGTATATCCGCCAACATGGGTCGCTGTTAGTCTTGTACTCAGCGCGCCATGGTCCCAGGTTACACTGCCGCGCGCCTTGAACTTTAACGGCAGGAAAATATTGTTAAGCTGATCCTGCGCAATAGAACTTGATGAAATGGCTTCCTTGTAACTCGTCAGATAGGTGCCATTGGCATTGACGATCAGGCTGTCCACCGCGCCAAGTTCCACCCTATATTGCACGGCAAAGTCAATGCCGCGTGTGATGGAACGTCCCAGATTGAGCGAGCGACCATCAACAAACAGATCAATCGTGCTGACATCACCGCCCGGAATAGGCAACCCGAATACGGGCAGCCCCTCATTCAGAAGCTGTGTTATCCGGTCGCGTGCAGCCTGGCCCCGCAGAATAACACCTGTGCCATCATATTCGGATTCGCGTGTTAAAATCGCCAGATTGGACAGATTGGCCGTAACCTGGTTTTTATAATCTACATTGAAATAGGTTAGTGACACACGCAAATTATCGACCATGTCGAAATCGGCACCGACAGACCATGTCGTGGCGTTTTCCGGCTCCAAGTCTGTGTTAGGACCGGCCAGCGAGTAACCCAGTATGGGCGCACCGCCCAGTGGGTTTTGCTGGTTCTGACCATAAAGCGCGTGGCTGTTACCATAAATTTCCGGAATAGTCGGCGCACGGAAAGACGTGCCATAGCTACCCCGGATGACCAACCCGCTAACCGGCGACCAGTTGGCACCAAACTTCGGATTGGTTGTGCTGCCTACATCGCTATATTTATCGTAGCGAACTGCGGCGTTCAGTTCGAGACGTTCAAACCCGCCAGTTGCATTGCCCGGACCAAACAGGGGAATAAATGCCTCTGCATAAACCGAATCCACCTTGCGGCCAAAATTGCGCCAGGTAACCGGTGTCCCTGTCACCCCGCGCGCCGTGCCAAGGTCAACCTCGAAATCCTGCTTCTCATAACCCAGAGCCAGCTTGACATCCCCTCCCGGCAGAGAAATCAACGCACCATTGGCCCGTAATTCATAGGCTGTCAGATTGCCATTTGTGGGTGATAGGGAAATCCGGTTTGCTATCCCGTCCAGAACTGCCTGGCTCGTGCGTCCAAGACCATAGGGGTCAAAGGCAGTCAGCGGATCACTGCTGGCCAGAGCTGCATTCAGAGTTGCTGTGTTAAGCGCCCAATAGCTATTGGCAGCATCGCGGGTTTTGCCATAGCTCACCAGACCTTCAACCTGCCAGTCATGCGGCAGCTTGAAACGAATACCAGGAGAAATCTGCCAGCTCTTGGCCGAGCCGGTCTGTGTATTTTGCGGCAGATCGTTCATGAAATTGTAGTCAATCAGATAGCTTGTACCTGTAAAGCCTGCTGGGCGGACAAAGAAAGCGTTGGTTTCCGGGACAGCAAAGGTTCCCGCCGTTTCTGCAGGCTGACGGGAATATTTACGCTTGGAATAGAAACCATCAGCATAGATTTCGACCCAGTCGGTCAGCTCAAAAGTAGCGGTGGCGTTGAAGGAATCATATTTCTGCTCAGGGAACAGATCCTGATTAATCTGGCTGTCGCAGCGATTGGCTGTTCCGGCTACCAGATCACCCGCGTTGGCCTGTGTCAGTTGCTGCGGCATGGCATAGCTCACACCGTTGGCTCGCAAAGTGCCTGGAGCGCAGCGAAGCACGCGATAATCCGTTCCGCCCCATGGAGTCAGGTTCGAGGTAAAGAACGAACGATCGCTGCCATTAACATCGGAACGGTAGACATGCTCATATGCCAGCATCACTTGCCCGCGATCAAACACTTTACCCACGGCCATGCCATAAGCATATTCGTTAAAATCACCGCGCTGCGCAATACCCATGCGGGCGAAAGCCTCTACCCCGTCCAGTGTACGGCGCGGCACAATATTGACCACACCGGCCACAGCATCCGAGCCATAAATAGCCGAGGCACCATCCGCCACGACTTCAATTCGCTCAACACCAAGCGAGGGAATGACAGAAGGATCAGTAGAGCGACTGTTGTTCACCACACGATGACCATCCACCATCACCAGTGTCGCATAGGGACCAATCCCGCGCAAATTGACCGAGTTACCATAGACAATATTGCCCGACCCGCCAGCCTGACCTCGTGAATTTTCCGAGACCCCAAGATCAAAGTTTTGCGGAATTTCCTTGATCATCCTGTCCACTGTTACAGCGCTGGAACTGGTAATTGCTTCACGATCCATGGAAATCACCGTAGAACCGACGGGGGCTGCCCCGCGAATACGGCTACCCGAAACAATTATTTCCGAACTTTCTGAAGCAGCAGCATCGTTGTCAGGGCCGGACTCCTGCGCTGCGGATGCGCCTGCCCAGCACAACACCATCAGTGCCGTGCCTGATGCCAGAACATGTTTGATGCGCTGACCGGATTGGAATGTCATGATCATACTCCCTTGATGAACTTTATGCATTTACTGGTTGAATTATGGGTCTGGTCGATAATTAGGGGGCAACAGGCAGATCGATTCTTGATCCATTTTTACTGCCTGAAAAAACAGTAATTTGCGGCGCCGGGTCCAGCCTGATATCCTGCAAATTGCGCTGACGCGGGTCCGCTCCGGTCACAACAAAACGCAATCTGGAGCCGGGCTGAACCACACGGGCTATAGGTGTCAGGGCAATATCCAGCCGGACTTTCTCCCCAGGTTTGGTTGGTTTTGCATCCACTTTCAGGCCAGAATGATAAGGTAAACCCAAAGTGTTATATGGCGCCTCGGAAACCTCGCGTTGCGACATTAACAGCCTGCCAAAAGCCACCACATAGGCATCACCTTCACTGGAAACCTCTTCGAGATAAACAAATACCGGTGCATCCGGAGTGCTGGCTTTCACATCGAGCCGGGCTACCGGATAGCCGACCAGCTTCAGGGGCAAGACAAGAGGGGCACTGACATAAGACAGGCCGTGCTCGCCCATGGGTTTGACCCAGAAGGAAAAATATTCCGAAGAAGGAATATTATCATAATCGGTTGTGAAACCGGATTGCCCACTTTTTGCTGCAGCAGTGGACAGACCTCCTGCCCCGACGCCGTCTCCTGCCTCCAGATAGAAGGCGAGCGGCTTTGCATTTTCTCCCGGCAAGGAATCGGATACGGCATAAGCACCTGTCCCTCCTTGCCCCTCTACCCAATAGCTTGCCCTGGGTTCACGTTCGATTCCATTATCAACACCCTTCAGATAATGGTCGAAATAGGCGGTGATACGGTTTGTAAAATCGGAGCCAGGAGGCGGGTTGCAATGACTGCCCGGCCCAACCAGCAATTTGCCATTCAGATTTTTGGCGGCCAGAATCATCTGGGCAGTAGGCTCATCCTCCCAATTGCTCCAAAAATATGTGGCGATGCCAGCCCTGCGCATTGTATCGAGATAATTATATAGCCCGACTTCTTCCCAGAATGCATTACCCGTTAGCGGGGAGACGCTATCTCGATAGGGCATGGAATACCACAGGCCCGACATGGATGTGTTGGCCGAATGCTGCGCCACCGCCTGTTTCAACAAGACACCATCCGGGTCATCATCCACCGGGACTGAAGCCAGATCCTGTTCTAGCGGTTCATCTGGCCGGGTGTTGAATTGCGCTGTAATTCCGCCATTACGGACAAAGGCATATTTATCAAGTTCAGCGCCTCCGACAAATATAGCCTTGAGTGAAGGCGGCGCCGTTGACGCTGTCTGAAAAGTGGTTCCTCCCAGATAGGAACAACCAATCATTCCGACCTTTCCTGTCGAAAATGGCTGACTCGCCAGCCATTCCACCAGCTCATATCCGTCTTGCGCCTCCTGCCTGCTCTGAAAACCGTGACGATGACCAAATGAGGCCCCCTTGCCACGAATATCAGCCACCGCCACAACATATCCGGCCCGAATCAAGGAGCGCAGCCCCAGCCTGTCCTTGAGCGCGAGTTCCACCACCTGCCCATCTTTGTCGACAAAGCGCGCCCGGTAAGGTGTGAAGGCAAAAATGACCGGCAAAGGCCCCTGTTCCACCGCGCCATTAGTCGCCGGGCGATAGATATTGACCGCCAACCTGACACCATCACGCACCGTCACATAGACTGATTTTCGGACAAAATCGGGGTATGTTTGAGCCTTGGCTACTGAAACCATGCCCGATAGCATCAGGCACAGGCCAAGACATGCCAGTATAGCTCGAATCAACGACATCCTTCACTCCCACCCGTATTGTTGACAATATTATCGTCAATATGGGTGAAATTGCAAAAGGTTTTTTGATTTTGTTTACAAAATTGTTCCGATACGCTTTTGATCCATGGAAACCACAGGTGGCCTATGACAACCAGACCAGATGATATCCCGAAACCTTCCAAATCTGCACGCCCCAATGCCGCGCATATTGCCTCCTGGTTAAGAGAACGCATTCGCAAGGGCCGGCTGGTTCCCGGTCAGCGACTGGTCGAAATCGACATTATTCAGGAAACCGGAGGCAGTCGCTCAAAGGTGCGAGAAGCATTGCAAAGGCTGGAAGCTGAAGGACTGGTCACGATTGAGGAATTTCGCGGTGCATCTGTTCGCAATGCAAGTGTCGAGGAAATCCGTCAGATATATCGCGCAAGAGTTGCCCTTGAGGGCATAAGTGCCGCTGATTTTGCGGAAACGGGCACTGACAAGGAAAAGCAGAAACTGGCTGACCTGCAGAAACAGCTTGATGATTCTGTCACGGCTCACGCACCGGAACGCTTCGCACAGCTTAATGCACAATGGCATGAGCAGGTTGTAGCCGGAACTGGTAACACCCTTATCGCCGACACCCTGAACCGCCTCAATGTGCCAATCAACCGTCTGCTGTTTGAAAGTTTTTATGACGAGGAACGGCTAAAAAATGCCAATCAGGATCACAAGGCGATTACCGATGCCATTCTATCCGGTGATAGCCAACGCGCCGAACAACTGATGCGCACCCATATCGAGGATGGCCTGATTGCCTTCACCAGAATTGCTTCTGAATTCTCCTCTTTATCCGAGTCCATAGATAGTGACATAAAGAAGATAAACTGACCCGCCATCTAGCTCTTCCACTCCCATCCCATCCCATCACCGACGGACGGGCAAAACAATCTGGCTGTCAAATTGCCTGCCGCCAAGAATGGTAATGATCGGCGGGTTTTGTGGATCACGGACACGCTCGCGGTGATCAGCACCGGTAATACTCACCTGTATCCGGTGACCGGGCTGGAATACCCATGATGTCGGCATCATCGCAAAGCTAAGCAACACCGGCTCACCGGGAGTCAGATCTTCCCTGTCATCTTCATACGAACGGTGCCACGGAACACCTGCCGGCATTGCCCACGGGGCATCATCCAGCTTGCGTAGCGAAGCCTTTTGTCGGCCTTCTGTGATAACTGTCACCTTGCCATCAGGTGCCACATCCTCAAGATACGCGAAAATATTGGTATCCGGCCCATCCACCGAAACCCAGAGATTTACCAGCGGATCTCCGGTAACTTCCTGTGCCGATTTTAGCGGAGCAGTGGCAAAGGCTGGCCCCGCACCTTCCACATGGCAGGGCTGCACACGCGAACCACTACCCGCGTCAGGGCACTGGACCGAAAAATCCGTCTTGAAGGTCTTACTCCAGTTTTTGTCTGCTTTCGCGCCCAGTCCAGTGTCAGCAAAATATAAACTATCGCCAGAAATCCCAGATACCGGCCAGTTATCCGCTCCGTGCCAACCTTCATCTGATGCTGTGCCACCAGGCACCTCATTCATGGTGAAATAATGGATTGGCTGCTGCCTGTTCAGGCCGGTATCAATGCCCTTGAGGTAAAAATCATAGAAACGCAGCATTTCCTGCTGAAGCGCAAAATCATCATTGTCACAGTGCTTCCACGGACCAATAATCAATCTTGCACCGGGGATATTCAGCCATGTGTTGATGCCCTGATCACGCAGTTCATCAAACCAGCCTCCCTGAATATAGACGGGAATGCCGGACAGGCGCACTGCCTCGGCATAATTGGCCACGCTGCCTTCACCCCAGAACCGGCTTTTGACAATGTCGGAATAGCTGTCCCGATAAGGCAGGCCTTTCCACATTTCAAACAAGGGAGTTGAATTCTGGTGCTGACGGGCGGCCTTTGCCAGCAAGGTCTTGCCCTCATCACCTTCCACCGGGTCAAGCGCCATATCCTGCTCTATCGTTCGCGAGGGGCCTGTTCCCCATTGCGCATATATCCCGCCACGTCGAAAGGCATCGTATTTATGCCAAGAAAAGCATCCAGCCCAGACGGCCTTCAGAGCCGGTGGGCGCAAGGTCAACGCCTGCATGGCGGCATCACCCGTGTTAGAGCAGCCATAAAGACCAATCTTCCCGTCTGACCAGGGCTGTTTTGCCAGCCAGCCAATCATTTCAAAGGAATCCTGCGTTTCGTTGCGATCATGATAGCCGCGCATTTCCCCCAGCGACTGACCATTGCCACGCCGGGCAACCTGCACCACCACATAGCCATAGCGGGTAAGCTCGGACATCTTGCGATAATCGCTGATCCTGTCGCCTGCTCCGTCAGCAGTGCGCTGACTGATCGAAAGGCTGTGGTGCCAGATGACCGGAAGAGGTGTTTCAACCGGCTTGCCATCCTGCATCGGACGGTCAATCCTGACCGCCAGCCGGACACCATCGCGCATCTGCACATAGGTTGAACGCGTGTTTGTCTCCTCATACTGGACCGGAGGCAAATATTGTCCGAATGAAGACTGCTTTGCCGCTTCTTGCCTGGTTGACTCTGCCTCCTGCGCCTTCGCCACAGGTCCACACAGGATGAGTGCAAGAATACCAGCGGAGAAATAGTGAGGTTTCATCGCGCTTCCTTTCCGAAAGCAATGGCCGCCCGGCTTCGCGCACGCTGCTTAAGTTCACCACCGTCCTCGGCCAGTAGCCAGCGCTGCGTGACGAGCTCATCCACCGCCTTGTCAAAAGAAGAAAGATAACCGGCCTCTGTCCCGTAACGCCTGACCAGCTCGGCAGTAGTCAAATCCTGACGAACAAAGATGGGACGACCGCTTGTTGCGATGCAAGTGGGATATTCTGCCCCCGAATAAAGACCATAACTGGCCAGCGGCGCGACAAATTCGGCCGCCCGCAACCCGCCCAGAGGATTGCCTGTATCATCGCGTGCTATTCCATCTACATCGCGTTGCAATGGCTGTATTCTGGGCGGAGGCGTTCCCTCAATCACCCATTTTCGCAAATTATCCAGCACCGCTCTCGAATAGGCAGGATGATCCACATCGCTTAGTGGAAGGGGGCAATCATCACTTGCACTTTTCAGTGCCTCCGCCGGATAGCCCTTGGCGGCCAGTTGCACATAATTCGGCCGCTGGCTGCGCGGCTGGCGCGGATCGGTGAGGCTATCCGAATGGATGGTCGCACCCATTTCATAGATCCTGTGTTGTCCAGCCATGGCATCACTGTCGGTTTTCTGTTCGCCCGGCCCTGTCGCCACTTCAAATTCACTCAGAAATTCGATGACAGGCACATCAATCGCACGCAAGGTCCGGCGAGGGTCATCCACGGAGGTTACCTGTTCTCCAGAATTGAGTGGCACATAGCCACCACCATTCCAGCGCGAGGAAATACCAATCAGGTAACCATCGAAAATCGGCTTGCCATCAGGCAGCCTTTCCCGGTCGTGAAACCCCTCATTGATAAAGGTGCGCTGCACACTGCCAGTAAAAGACCAGCCACCGACCAGAGCAGCCTTGACAGACCAGCCTTGCAACGGATTTGCGTTCATTTCGCTGCGCAAGAAGCGGCCGATACCGGCCAGCACATCATAACGGATACCATCTTCTTCTGGCCAGCTTTGCCCCTGATAGCGTACGGGGTCATACCACCGGGTAACCTGGCTTTGAGCAGAAGGGAACTCCGCACCTTTTGACAGGCGGCGGCTCGGCGCATCGTCACCCATACCGATAGCCACATATATATCGCCACGTCGCATCAGATAGTCGGCATTGATCAACCAATGCGTTGTCCCCCCTCGGGAAGGGTGGATCGGCTCAACATGCATAACCCCACTAAACCTGTCCCTGTCAGCCGGACGACGTATGATGATCCGTGTGACATAGGGGATCTCGGTTGCCATTACATTCGCAGTGCCATTTTCATGGCGATAGGCATCAGCTTTGCCCGCTATGAAATATTCTTCCTCAATGTAGCCGGAAGCTTCCATATCAGGTGCCAGAACGGAACCGGGAACTTGCGATGACCCATAAATCGCACGGCCGGGGGGAACAGGAACCGGCCCTGTCACCTGATCGATACCTCCAGCCTGTGCAGACATCGGCCAGGAAAGCATCAGGACGAGCGAAAGAAGAGCAACATCGCGCATCAGAACTCTTTCGACAGCGAGAGAGAAACAATCCGGCCGAGCGGGCTGGCATTCTGGGCATCATAGCCTCCGCCGCCACCGTTGCCGATAGGGGCTAGGTCAACAAAAGGCGGCCCCTTGTCAAACAGGTTCTGGATATCCAGTCCCACCCGCAAACCTTCCATGCCTGAAATGCCTGTTTCACCCATGTCATAGGCCATACGTAAGTCAAACGTCGTGAAAGCTTTTACTTTCTCCGCCGGATTGGCAAATGTGTTGGTGTAGCTATTCGCATAATTGACAGCGAAGCCCGCATTCAGCCCTCCCAGAGTCCAGTCAAGAGATCCACGCATTCTGAGTTTGAGCGGGTAATCAATGTGGTTCAGTTCCTCGGCGGGTTCAATCTCGCCAGTAAGAGCGCTTTTGTAAGTAAAGAAGCGAATGCCATTGACCCCGGCCCGGAAACGGCTGGAGCCAATTTCAAAGGGAACCATGACATTGAAATCCAGCCCATTGGTAATGGTCGTGCCCAGATTATTGGGACGCCCATCCACAAAAACTGGAACCGCCAAAGCCTGCGCCGTTGTTCCACCGCGCACACCAATACCGGAATCGATCAGCTCCGCAACACGCGCCTGGGCCGCTGAGCCGCGCAGAATAAGCGAAGTAAATATATCTTCCTGACGCAGAACATTACGGTTGGAAAGAAAGCCGTTGACCTGCCCCTTATAGACAAGATCAAAATAATTCAGCCCAATCCTGGCCCCCGGCAAGAAACCAGGTGTATAGTCAATCCCCAGCGAATAGGTGCGCGAGGTTTCCGGCTTCAGATCCAGATTGCCTCCCGAAAGCGCCGCACCCTGAATATTCGCCCCAGCACCGCCATTGGCTGTCGGATCAAAATACGACTGGAGATAGAGCCAGCTCCCCCCCGCACTTACCAGTCGGGTTAACTCAGGCGCACGGAAGGATTTACCATAACTGCCATGAATCTTGATGTCGCTGACCGGGCGCCAGTTGAACCCGAATTTCGGGTTTCTGGTAGAGCCTACATCGCTATAGTCATCAATTCGTCCAGCAATATTAAGATCAAGAGTTTCAAAGAAAGGAATGGCGTTGTCCGGACCGAATACGGGGATCATCACCTCGCCATAAGCTGATTTGACATTGCGGCCCAATTGCTGGTCCGTACCACTCAGATTTCCCGCCATACCGCGCACCTGGCCTGTGCGAAGTTTCAATTTGAAATATTCGACCCCGACAGCAATTTTTACCGGACCGCCGGGAAGAGAAAACAGGCTACCATCAATCTGCGCCTCCGCAGCACGGAATTTGCTCTTGCCATCTGTCACGGTCAGATTGTTAAAAATGGCGTTGATAACCTCGATAGAATTACGCCCTGTACCAAAGGGGTTGAATGCCGTTTCAGGGTCCGTGCTTCGCAAGGCTGCCGCCAGAGCTGAATTATTGAGATTGCCGCCGGAGGTGAAGGCATTGTCATGATTATAGCCCGCCGTCCCATAGAGATTGAGGTGAAAATCCCCAAACAGCTCAGCATCTATACCAGCAGTCACCTGCCAGGTTTTGGAAACAATTTTTGAGATCTCGTTAAGTCTGTCTGCCGGTGAGAAAGAATATTGCACCGTGGCGCAACCCGTTCCTGCTGGTGCAACACCAGTCGGGCACGGGTCCAATGTGGCCCCGGCAGGCGCGATAAAATAGGGGTTAGTTTCCGGCACAACCAGATCAGCCGTATCCACATCCGACAGACGCCTGCCATCCCGACGGTTCACATAGGCATCGAGATAGAAGTTCAGTCCTTCACCCAGCTCCTGATCAAAGGTCAGTGCGGCAGCGTTCATTTCCTGCTGCGGCAGAATGTCCACCCGTTTGATATTGTCGCAGGTATTGACTGTGTTCGCAACCAGATTGGTCGGCGTTGCTCCGCCTTCAGGAATGGCATAGCTGGTTCCACTAATCACAATATTCCCAGGACTACAGCGGATTTCCATATAGTTTCTGCCACCTCTGCCGGTGAGATCTGCACTGTAGAAATCCCGATCCATCCCGTTCAGATTGGATTTGAAAACATGCTGGACAGAGGCCGTCACCTGCCCCGTATCCCAGCGATGCCCAAACAGCGCACCGACCTGGGCATTGTGGTAATCATTCCCGAGGCCAACCTTTGCGCTAACTTTCAATCCTTCATAGTTGCGCAGCATGATGAGATTGGCCACGCCCGTTACCGCATCGGAGCCATAAATGGCCGAAGCACCGTCAGGGATAATTTCAATCCGCTCTAGCGCCAGTGCAGGAATCGTCGAAGGGTCAACTGTTGCCCCGGTTGTTCCCTGTGGCACTGCCCGACGACCATTGATCAGTGTCAGCGTGGCATAGGGACTGATACCCCGCAAATTAATGGCATTGCCATAAACAATATTGCCGGCACCTCCCGACCCGCTCCTGCTGCCTTCACTGACACCGTAATTGAATACTTGTGGCATTTCCTTCAGCACATCTGCAGTGGTTACAGAAGCTGTGTTCTGAAGCTGCTCGGTCCCAACAGAAATCAGACTGGAACCAACAGGGGCTACACCACGAATGCTGGTGCCGGTCACAACAATCTGGCTGGAATCGGCCTGATCTTCTCCTGCATTACCCTCATCGACAGATTGGGCCTGGGCCAAAACAGGCATCACAAGCAGCCCCACCCCCAATAACAGACCTGTTCTCAATCCTGCCCTAGCCGATACCAGCGCTTTTGATTTGCGGTCTAACATGTTCGTCCTCATTGCTTCCCTCTTCCCAGATTCATCTGTCATGACAGCCAGCTCCCAGCATGGACTGCTTCAGCGAAAACCAAGGATGCCTCAGGAAAGAGCTTTGCAGCTCACCAGCAGGAGTCGTCACCCTCAGTTCATGTTATTTTGTTTACGATATTATCAACAATCCAGATTTACGCAACAGAATATTGACAACCATATTGTTGGCAATAGCACAAAATTGCGTCTCCATGCTGTAGCCGTGCACGTAAAGGCTACATTATGCACGCCGAGCCATCTCTTTATTGCTGCATAGCTTTTTACGAAAAAACGGCATCCGTCATTTCGCGCATTGCCTTATGACGCAGGCAATCGGCATGGTGAGGAAATGGAGGCCAACATCTACTGACACGATTTTCCAGTGAAACAGGAGCGCGGCATTGGTGGTGGAGTATACTCTATAAACGGGGTATCGACGCTTTGCCACACCCCCAGACTGATCCGATATTCGAGACGGTGTAGCGCCGCTGTCATTTCTGCTGCATCGAGCGTGCAATGTCCCGCCCTGTTCGTATATAGAGACTGCATCATCCTGTCGTTCGACACCTCTTCATAGGCGCGTTGAAGCGAAGGAGATGTCATACCATCGCCCACAGCCTGAAGTGCAAGCAGGGGCACTTGCGGTCTCCCATTGGGGGTATAATGCGCAGCCATATAGGCAATTGCCTGCTTATCAGCTTTTATTCTTGGAGCCTTGTCCAGCCGTGACAGATCATCAACGAGGCTGATACCTGCTTTTGCATATAATGACTTGACCAGATCCTGTCGTTCCGACCTCGCAAGCAAAGTCGTATAATCGACATTTTCATTCCATGAAAACACACCCCCGGCTCGATTTTCCTGATCGGCACGTGGCAAAAACACACCGCGAGAAAAGGCAAAAGCAATCTGCTCCACCTGTGCTTCAATATCATTACCGGCAGGTGGGGCGTCCCCTTCCGTCCAGCCCGGAATCCCTGCCAGAACTCCCGCCAGCGCAACACGGGCGCGACCCTCAGGCGTTTGCATCGCTTCTTGCACGGAAGATTCGACCATCACTCCATTAGCTCTGTCATCGCCCGTTCTGACAAGTTTGATATCCTTGTCGGGAACCACCAGAGCCTTGAAAGCAAAGGCTCCATCCAACGCCATATTCATCATCCCCAACGATCCACCTATAGAGCTGCATACCGCCAGACCACCATCAATTTCAGGCCGGGGTTTTTCCGCCAATGCGGTCGTCACCAGCCCGCCCATGGAATTGCCCCAGCCGATCACCCGGCTGGGCTTACCATACCGCTTTGCAAAAGCCTCAATCACCTGTTCCTGTGCCGGAACGGCCTCAGCCAGCGCCCATCCGCCTGAGCCATAATCCGAAGCTGCCAGCGCATAGCCTTGTTGCAATAATTGATCCCGATAGGCAGGCGGCGCAGTTTGTGGGCCATCGGGCTTTTGCGAATAACCCCGACTGAACACAAGCAATGTGCCATTCCATTCTGCTGGCATATCCACTGACCAGTGAATAGAGCCGGACAGGACTTCACCATAATGCGAAGTTACTACGGGCGGCATAGGTGAAGAAACTGGTATTTTCTCGTCCGGTGGCAAAGCAAGGCAAGCGCCCAATGCAAGAGGAGCCAGAGCAATACACAGCCCGAGCGTTCTCATAGAAGGGGCCGTAGGGGTTTGCAATTGGAGACGGGCCGGTGCGGCATGGCCAGTGCCTGATCCGCGGGACGTTCGCAAAAACCGGGAATGCTCTCATCACTGACCATGGTGTTATTCCACTCTTCCCATTGCTGCTTGAGTGCGGCGACAATCTCCGGCTCAGCACTGGCACGATTGGCCCTCTCCAACGTGTCCACGGAAAGGTCATAGAGAAATTCATTCTCTTCCAGACGGTAAAATTTCCAGTTACCTGCACGAACCGCCCGCTGCACATGGCCCTGAAACTTCCAGAACAGTGCGCGCGGCACCGTTTTTTCCGTCATCAGTGCCGGCATAAGCGATATGCCATCCAGCACCTGTCCGGGTGGCGGGTGCCCGCCCACTGCATCCAGAATGGTCGGGTACCAGTCCATCGTTGCCGCCATCTGGGCGCTGCTTGTGCCAGCGCGGATACGACCAGGAAAACGAACGATAGAGGGTACACGTATGCCGCCTTCCAGCAGATAGCCCTTGTGTCCGCGAAACGGCCAGGTGTCTGAAAAGCGCTCTCCACCATTATCACTGGTAAAGATAACCAGCGTATCATCGGAAAGGCCCAGGTCATCCAGCGTTTTCATCACCCGACCAATATTCGCATCCAGACTTTCCACCATAGTAGCAAAGACCTTGAGCGAACCGCCATCATGATGGGCACCGTGACTGCCCAGCTCCGCATCCTCCGGCCCTTCCCATGGCCAATGGGGGGCATTGAAATGGAGACTGAGAAAGAACGGATCATCGCTCTTGCTGTGTCGGTCCAGAGCGGCAATTGCTTCATCGGCCAGCAAATCGGTCATATACCCTGTTTCACGGACAGGGTGTTCACCCCGGCGCAAATCATGCTGACCAAGATATTCATGAGTGAAATAATCAATGCCGCCATGAAGAAACCCAAAAAATTCATCATAGCCATGCTCCAGTGGGCTGGCACGCGGAACATCGCCCAGATGCCACTTGCCAATGAGGCTGGTGCGATAGCCAATTTTCCTCATCATCTTTGGCAAGGTTGGATAGCCATCAGGAATGGCTGAATCCCCCCATGGACCGGCACTGAATGGTTCAACCAGTCCGGTGCGAAATGCGACATTATATCGCCCCGTCATCAAGGCCAGTCTTGTAGGAGAGCAGACAGGTGAATTGGCGTAGGCATCGAGCATTTTCACACCTTGCGCAGCCAACCTGTCGATATGGGGGGTATTGATATGGCGTGAGCCGTAACAGCCAGGATCAGCATAACCCAGATCATCAACCAGAATGAACAGCACATTAGGACGCCTGCCTTTACCCCCTGACTTAGCCAGCAAGGGAGCACCAACACTGACCCCGCCTAATGTCGCAGCACCTGAAAGCCCATTGGCGAGCAAGGTCCGACGACTTGTAGTCATTTCTCTCTCCCGCAGCCGTGCTCAGAACAAGACATCAATCTCCGTCCGTCTTTGCGACTGACCCGGAATGCCGTCGGCATCAGGGGTGTCGATCGGTTTACTACCCACCTCCCATTTCACCTCAACCGGGAGGTCAGGTAGCATCCGGCGAAGCGTGACCGCGATAGCATTGGCCCGTTCTTGTGCTACCTCGGGCCTCTCCGCCAGTAAGCGGCCAGAAACATCTTCCGGCGTCGTAGCCGCAAAACCTGTGACCACAAGTTTCCTGGGCTTTGCAGCCCTGATCCAGGCCACAGCCTGATCGAGCAGATAATCATCATATTGATAAACAATAAAATCATTATCGAACTCAAAAAAAGTGTAGAACTTGCGCGGACCGTAGGGGCCAGGCGGCACTTCGCGTTCAGCAAAAAGCGGCAGAATATTGCGAGGGGGCAACACAAACCGACGCCCCGGATAGCTTTCTGCCGGTAGCAGATGGCGCGGACACGGAATGTCCAGACGCGAGCTACGCACAGGATTCAGAACTTTTGACCCGCAATTCTCCGGTTCTTCTGCCGCAACTTTCCCCTCGACCAGAACCGCAAGACCCCAGTCAGGTTTATAGGGGGATTCACTCACATCAAAGCGCTCTCCGCTTTCCAGATCATCCGCCAGCCAGCAGCCAGATTTTCGTCCTGCATCGGTGTCCCTGTAAATCGGGCAGGAAACAAACCGGACCAGTTCGCCAACCTCCTGTGCCTGCACCGCGCCGGGAGCCGTCAGAGCCAGAAGAAAACCCAGCCGCCTCATAGCACACTCATCAGGTTCACAAGGTCTTCCTTTTCCTGTTCAGTATAGCCAATATTGTAGCGCCGTTCATAATAATCGACGATGCCGCGCAGATCCTTCGCCAATCCATTGGAGAAATATGGCGCACGTGAAGCCAGTCCGCGCATGGACTGCAGCGTGATCTTGCCCACATCCTGACAGCGGCCCGTTGTCATCGCAAAACCGGGGTCGTAGGTGTAGAACACCCGGCCATAATGCGGATGCGGCTTTTTCAGACAGGTAATGCGAAACAATGGCAGATCTTCCCATGGATCGGCAAAAGGCAGTGTTGTTGTGCCAAGGTCCACCTGACCCGGTGCGACATCATTACCCATCCTTGTCATATTATGGCAGAATACGCAGGAATTACGCACCGGATTGCCAAAGCCCATACCCGAATTGATTCCGGCACTGTCAGTGATCAGGAACATTTTTTCCCGAAACACCCGGCTTCCGCGCGCAACGGATTCTCGAAAAGCAATTTGTGCCGGCGTCAGCTTTGCCTTTTGTTCCGGGGTCATTTTCTCCCATGCTTCAAACTCGCTCCAGACCGGGATGCCCTGGCTACCCAGCGCTCCTGCCTGAGAATCTCGTAATGTAGCCGGACCGCCAGTTGCCCCGTCACTGTCTACCTGACCGCCCTTGCCTGCCTGTTGCGCGGCATAAAGCCGCATTTCGAAATTCTCGATCCGTTTACGGTCTACCTCGGGGATACGCTGAAGCATTTGTAGATGTGTAAAGCCTGCATCTTCCATTTGTTCTCGCAGATTGCCTACACGATTGTCAGCCATCAGGTTGCCACTCATCGGCTCACCACTGTCCCTGTCCAGAGGCAGCGCCAGCCCCTGTTTCGGGTCGAAGGCAAAGCCTACCGCCAACAGATATTTCATATTGCCGATCGGGCGCGGGCGGCGATAAACTGAAATATTACCTGCTTCTGGCCCATAGTCAGAGCCGCTATTGCAGCCATTCGGGTCACGCACGACATCAATAGTAAAGTCGGGCGTGACTTTCAGTTCATTCCACTGGCTCACCGGCCAGGGAAGCTGGATACGAAACAGGCCACGCTCCAACAGCAGTGAATGTGAAGCCTTGTCACCCTGCGGAAGACTTGGACAATTGGAGCCGTCATAAGCAGCAAAAAGCGGATCTGTGCCGCCTGTAACGTCCCAGCGCTGGCGCACAGTGGCGGCTGACAGACTCATCCCGTCGGCGGGCTGATGGCAGGTGACACAGGCCCTTCCATCCTGACCCATAGGCTCAAAAAAGGGATGACCTTTTGTTTCCATCGGTCCATCCACCAGGATCGTTCGGAGCACACCATGTTCATTGGCATAATCCAGCACAGCGGGAAAGCTGCGCCCCTCTCCGGGAGACCACCAGCGATCAAACTTGTCATCCGTCGCCTGTGAGCTGGAAAAAGCAGAAACCCCGGCCAAAATGGCGGCAAGGCCCAATGCGGTCCTTGCCCACCAATGGCCAGTGGATCTTCCTGCTTCCTGGCCTCTCCCTCGGTTCATATCAATCTCCAAAGGCCACTTTCAGTCTCACCCCCCACGTCCGCGGCGCACCATAGGCATAGCCACCATCAGCACTGGATGCGTTCTGGATTTGCGTGGAAATATAGGTTTCATCCGTAAAATTATTTACGAAAGCTTCCAGTCGGTAACGCTCGTCAAATTCAAAGGTGATGCGAGCATCAAACACGTCGCGCGCCGGCATGATTGTAAACATGCTGGGGAAAGGCGTTGCCTGCTGCTTATCCAGATGCGACCATTGCATCCGCGGAGTCATGGACAATTTATCAGAGAGCCAGAACTGATATTGCGCCCCGGCGTTAATCGTCCATTCGGGTGAATATGGAAGCACATCACCCTTGCTTACCAACCGGTTACCCGTCGTGCATTCAGGGCTGGTAATACCACTATTGGCATCATTCAAGCACGCATCACGGGCAAATTCGGCATTGAGGTAACCCACGCCCATATTGAAATCAAACCCGGAGAAACTGGCCTGAACCTCCAGCTCCGCTCCCCATGAACGCGCCTTGCCCGCATTTTGGTCAAGTGGCAGACCGGCAGAGAGACTGGTGAACTGAATATCCCGATAATCCGAATAGAATATATCACCATTCAGCCGTACATGGCGGTCCAGAATTTCGGTCTTCACACCCAATTCATAGACATAGTTGTTTTCCGGGCCAAAATTGGCTGAACCACTCGACAGATTAGTGCCGCCCGCCTTGTAGCCCTTGGAGGCTGAAAGATAGATCAGCGTATTATCAATATGGTAATTAGCTGCCATTTTTCCCGTCCATTCCGAGGATTTGGCAAGGCCAATATCAGGCAAAGGGCGCGGCGGACCGGGCAGAGCGATACGGTCCATTGTCTGCCTGTCCCAACTATATCGTCCGCCAAGCACCAGCTCGAGCTGGTCGGTGACAAAATAACTGCCCTGTCCGAAGACCGATTGTGATCGCACCTTGTTGACCAGAACTATATCGGAATCCGAACTGACAAAATCCACCGTGTGATGATTGTCGCGAAAAAGATCGACATTCGTAGTATCGCGCATAAGAAAGCCGCCAAGCACCCACTGAAACGGCCCATTCCCGGTGGATAGCAGATTGACCTCGGCAATATAGGTGCTGATCTGCGTCTCTGCATTGGAAACGCGACCAGGATAAAGCGCACGATTGGAACCGTTGGCGGGAAGACCTGCGGGCACCGGCAAGGCAGAGGCAGTGCGATCCCCGTCTGTCTGGTCGCGCGTAGTGCCTTTCTGACGTGACAGAACGCCCCGGATCTGCACCAAGTCAGAAATGTCATAGCGCGTGTCGAGAGAAAGCCGGTATCCCATCTGATTTGTATAGGAAATAGCATCTTCCTCAATGACATAGGGATCATCGCTCACCGTATCAAAACGGTTCTTCACGGCATTGCCATCGGACCGGGAATCGAAATACTCACCGCGGATATTTACATTGAGCCGACTATCCGCCGAGCGCATACGCAAACTGGCGCGCACCCCATCCATATTGAACTTGCCCGGCTGACTGGGAGAAGGCCCGATATTGGTGGTGTAACTATCCCGCTCATCATGCACAGCAGCAATTCTCAGGGCAACATCTTCCCCGCCAATATTGAGAGCAGCCACGCCCCTGCGCTGATCATAATCACCAAGAGTCAGGTCAACATAGCCGCCCAGCGAATCAAACTCTGGAGTAGTAGTTCGGATAAACAGCGCTCCACCGGTGGAGTTTTGCCCGGTCAATGTACCCTGAGGGCCGCGCAGACCCTCAATCGCGCCAACGTCATAAAAAGAGAGGCCGATAAACTTGTCATTCGGCACCAGCACACCATCCATGTAAAAAGCCACGCCGGAACTGGTGGTTGGCGCCGAACGGCTGACGCCGACACCGCGAATATTGACAAATGTCTGCCGGTTATAGGTGTTGATAGCAACCGAGGGCGAAACCTGCTGCAAATCATTGACATTGGCCACTCCGCGAGCTGCCAGGGCATCCCCGTCCAGCACTGTAGCCGCAATAGGGATGTCCTGAAGGTTTTGCTCACGCCGCTCTGCGGTCACGATAATTTCGGAAAGGCCGCCAGACTCCTCCTGGGCCATTGCTGGCATTGCGGTCAAAACCGTCACAAAAACACTGGCGCAACCACTATAATACATAAATTTCATAGATTGCGAATCCTCCCCGAATCTCGCCAAAATGAGTATTCCCTGCAAACTACATAGTTATGTAAGCGTTTGCAACGCCAAGCGCTATTCCTCTTGCAAGCTCTGAACAGCGTTGCTTTCACGCAACATGACTCCGTGGACCAACCAGCCAGGCGAAGCTGCACACCAGAGCCATAGCCACACCTAACAGCAGGAATGAAGGTGGCCCCAGTATACCCAGAAAGCTGGATAAGCCCCCGGCAACCACCATTTGCAGCGCTCCGGCAAGGCTGCTGGCTGTTCCGGACAACCCTGCTTCTGAATGGATGATAATTGCAATTCCGGCAGGGCCTGCCATGCCAGCCCCAATTGTCATAATGGTGACAGGCAAGATCAGAAAAGGCCAGCCCTGTGCACCCGAAAGGGCTGACGCAAACACCAGCAAGCCTCCGGCCATGCTAAAGCTCAGGCCCACTCGCATCACATCGGCTCTGCCTTCCAGCCTCCCGACCATTAATGTGCCCAGAATTCCCCCTCCAGCCGCGAGAAGGTAGCACCATCCAGCCTGATCTGCATCCAGCCCCCATTGCCGCACCAGTAAAAAGGGCGATACCGCCAGAAACATGTAAAGCCCGCTGCTTGCCGCAGCAATGGCAATGGCAGCGCGCAGAAAGCGGGCATTTTTCAGCAGGCGCTCATAATCATGCCACAGCGCATGGCCCTCCTCCGCCTTTTTCGTCGCCTGATTGCCGCCGGGAAGAAATTTCCATGACAGAAGTAAAGCCGACAGGCCAATTGCAGACAGCAGCCCCAGCACGACTCTCCAGCTTGTATGCTCCGCAATGACTCCGCCAATCACCGGAGCGACAGCGGGAGACAGTAGTACCACTCCCATCAATGTGGCCTGCCGGCGCCCGGCCTCCGAACGCTCAAACAGGTCACCCACCAGCACCCGCGATGTGACCAGACCAGCAGATCCACCAAAGGCTTGCAAAACACGTGCAGCCAGCAAAGACACTGGCCCGTCTGCCAACGCCCCCCAAGCTGCAGCAACTGCATAAAGGAACAAACCTGCAAGCAAGACGGGCTTGCCGCCCAACCGGTCAATTATTGGGCCAACCAGCAATTGGCCTGCAGCCAATCCAAACAAATAGAAGGAAATTACCTGTTGCGCGGCATGAGCACTTACTCCCAGATCATGTGCCAGAAATGGCAGTGTCGGCACCATAATGTGGATAGCAAGCGAGCCCAGGGCAGCGATTCCCGCCAGCATAAATATTATTTTTCGCCCTGCAACCGATCCACCAGTAGAAAGTCGCGAAGTCATTTATGATGCCCCCCTCCACGGCATGAATCACAAGCAATATTTTGATAATATCGCACTAACTACTCTCCCACCTGCTACCCCTGCTCCACATATCAATCAGCATAGTGCTTCGCTATCTGCAGTGATACAGGATGAAAGCGCTTGCGCAATCCGTTTCGAGGAGATATTCTGATAGCCTAGGTACATCACATCGAGAAACTGACAAAATCGAGACTGACCGGGGTGAGATTGTTCCCGAAATGCTCGTTCAAACCCCGACAGAACCAGAAAAAACAGGATTAAAAATGACATCCAAGGGCAAGCGCGATTTCGATCCGGACCTTCCCGAAACCTTTGACAGTGCGCACGAAGACTATGCTCGTCTGCGCCAGGAATGTCCTGTTGCACATACCGACCGCCTGGGTGGTTTCTGGGCACTGACCCGCTATGATGATGTTCTGGCTGCTGCCAGTGACCCACAGATCTTCACCACTGCAATCCAGAACGTAATCCCCAAAGTTGCCTTTACGGGCAGGCGCCCTCCCCTTCACCTTGATCCGCCCGAACATACACCCTATCGCCGCGCTCTTAACCCGCTCCTCTCGAAAGATCGGGCCGAAGCACTGGCCCCTGTCACGCGCAAACTTGCCAGAGAAATGCTGGCCCCCATGGTCGCCAAAGGCGGCGGTGACATATGCGCCGAATTTTCCAGCTATTTGCCGGTTTATGTATTTGGTGAATGGATGCGTGTGCCGGAGGAATGGCTGGACACGCTGCATGATGCAGGACGCGCTTTCATTCTGGCGGTCCATTCGACCAGACCCGAAGCAATGAAGGAAACAAGTCTGGCCCTATATGACATGGCCCGTGCCCTTATTGCCAATCGTCGCGAATCCATACAGAATCCCAATGAAGATCCAACCAGTGCCCTTATGCTGGCCGAGGTCGACGGAAAACCGCTACCCGATGACCTTGTGATAGGCACAGTGCGTCAGGTGCTGGTGGTCGGCATGGTAGCACCCATGGTACTGGTGGGGAGCATTGCTGTTCATCTCTCGCGTGACAAGGCGTTGCAGGACCGGCTGCGGCGAGAGCCGGAAATCATCCCTGCCGCGGTGGAGGAATTCCTCCGCCTCTACTCTCCCTATCGCGGTTTTGCTCGTACGCCGACAGAAGATATCTCCATACGTGGTTGCCCGATCCGAAAGGATGAGGCCGTTGCACTTGTTTATGCATCAGCCAATCGGGATGAAGAAGTGTTTCCAGATGGTGAACAATTCATTCTCAACCGTCCCAATATTGACAAACATCTTGCTTTTGGGCGCGGCCCACACAATTGCCCCGGCCTGCATATCGGGCGCATGGAACTGCGTATTGCACTGGAAGAATTGCTGGCTGCTACAAACGGGTTTGAGGTGTCCGGAGAAATTGGCATGACTCGCTGGCCGGAAATTGGCGCTCTGTCGGTTCCATTACGTTTCCTCTGACTGCTCACAGAGAATATGGTCAAGGATTTGCACCCGGTAAAAGTTTGGGGCATTCTGACTCGGTAACATGCCTTGCTTCAGGCTATCCGTTCAGGGAACCTTATGTCCGATAAAGCCCCCACTCTTGATGATGTAGCCATCAAGGCAGGCGTATCCGCAGCTACAGTCAGCCGTTACCTCAACAACCCCGGAGTTGTTGCAGAAAAAACCGGAAACCGTATTAAAAGCGCTGTAGCAGAAACAGGCTATATTCCCAATGCTCTGGCCGGTGGGCTGGCATCGGCAAAAAGCCGTATGGTCGCGGTTCTGATCCCTCATCTGGTGGATTCAATCTTCAATGATACGATTGAAACCATGGTGGATGAATTGTCCGCAA
Source organism: Sphingomonadaceae bacterium (assembly GCA_047975785.1). Lineage (GTDB taxonomy): Bacteria > Pseudomonadota > Alphaproteobacteria > Sphingomonadales > Sphingomonadaceae > JACXVD01. The sequence continues at coordinate 34,921 of JBKEEC010000117.1, forward strand.
CCGGGATGAATGTCATGCTGGGGCTAACCGGCGTAAGCGTGACCCGAACTCACGAATTGATCCGCGAGGCTTTGGCCAGGCGCGTCGATGCCATTATTTCAACCGGACCGTTAAATGATGACATTCGTGACCTCGTCCGTCGTAGCCGGACCTTGTTTATACAGATATGGGAATTGCCCGAAGACCCGATAGATATAGCCATTGGCTTTTCTCATTATGATGCTGGCCGCGATGTTGCCCGATTCGTCAATTCACGTGGATATCAATTGCCACATCTCGTCACGGCAGATGGAGGAAGGGCCAGATTGAGGCGTGATGGATTTGTTGAGGAATGGACATCTCTGGGCGGAACCGCCCCTAGTGAAACCATGGTTAAAATTCCATCCTCATTCGGCTACGCACGGAAGGCGTTTGCTGATGTCCGCAAGCAGGCGAACAAACCCGATGTTGTGGTTTGCGGGTCGGACTGGCTTGCACAGGGAATTATCATCGAAGCCCAGCATGCAGGGTGGCGCGTACCTGACCAGCTGGCAGTGATCGGATTTGGCAATAATTCTATCGCCGGTGAAATGCGCCCCACCATCACTACAGTTGATATTGACGGAGCCAGGATCGCACGTGAAGCTCTGGCAGCCATCCGTCGCCATTCCGACGGAAACAAACATCCGGCCACGATTGACCTTGGCTTCCGGCTTATTGCCAGAGAAAGCGCCTGAAGTCAGGAAAACAGACGGCTTACGGATGGCACAGCCTCAAGCGACAAAATACTTCGCGCTATATTTTCTACCTGCAATACAGAAAGATTTTGCACTGCCCTACCCGCACAATTGACAAATTTTTCGATCAGTTCTGTCTCAGTCAGGGGGTTGGATGGCGCACCTCTGGCACAGTCTATATTGGCAGTAAGACCTTTTCCATTCCGGAGGCTAACCCGCATTGAACCGCCTGATCCGCGTTGCCATTGCGGTTGCGGTGCCACCTGATAATTCACTTTTCTGGCCACAGAGAGAACATCCGGGTCAGATAAGCTCGTCTGCGAAAAATCATCAAGGGTTACGCGCCCCCGGACCAATGCCAGAGCGACGCAAAAAGGTATAGAAAACTTGGCATCAATAATGACACCGGGCGCCTGTTTACGTTGTACTGGTTCCACAAGCATGGTCTGCATCGGGTCGATTGCAACTTCTATACAGGTAATAGCATCCGTTTTTTTCACCTGATCGCGCAGGGCCAGTGCGGCCTCGATAAAAGGGTGCGTCCCCCGACAGGAGGGCCAGGGCTTGAAGGTTAGTTGTTCAATCCAGAAAAACTGTCCCATTCTGTCCAGAAGTCGGTCGGAGCTATACTGGCCCCCGGCATAAAGGGCATAGAACCCGCCCAGCCCCTCCAGCGGATGCTCAAAACCTGTTATCCCCGTCTCCGCCAGCAATGCTGACTGCACCGCAGACTGTGCAGGAAATGCCTCCCTGACAGCACGCAGCACCGTATCACGGGAATATTTGATTTCGCCGGGCATGGTCACCTGACACAGTGCCAGCGAAAGACTGTCCCGCACCCCCCTTGCATTCAGGTTCAGCAATTTTGCGGCCCCCGCTGCCGCCCCCATACCGGCAGTGATAGGAGGCGGATACCAGTTTCCGTCTTCCATTGGACGATCAAGTGCCAGGGCAATGCGACAGGCCAGATCACCGCCTGCCGCCAGCGCGGTCAGAAACTCTTTTCCCGAAACCGGCCTGCCATTTGCTTCGAGCATTTGAGCCAGTGCAATCAGGGATGGAACAAGTGAAGCATTGGGATGTCCGGGCGCAAGATCAAAGGCGTCCTCGAAATCGAGCGCATGGGCCATTGCGCCATTGGCAAGAGCCGCTCCTGCAGGGGAGGAAGAATAGCCGGTCCCAAGAATAGTGCATGGCCCCTGTCCTGATGCACGCACCAGATCAACAAAGGGCCTTACTTCTTGCGATAGACCGCTTGCCGCAAGCATCACGCCCAGAGCATCAAGCAGGACATATTTTGCTGATTTCACAGTCTGCGGAGGTAAATCCTCATAGCTCAGTCCTGCAATATGACTGGCCACGGCATCACTGACTTTCTCTTGTGTCATTGCAGATATCGCGTCAATGTTTCGTCGATTTCACAGCGCCATGATGCTGCATCCGATTGTGGCCCGCCGCCATTATACTTTGCGACTTGCGGGAATGGACACAGACGGCGAGTAAAACCTGGCGCACCGGGGGGATTTTTTGCCGCCACGATGCTGTCGGGTGCCTTGCCCTCTTCTACCCAGCGGATCAGTGCCCACAAAACATCGCGCGAAGGATCTGCACCATTGGCCAGAGGTAACTGGCCTGAAGCACCAAAAATATCAGCCCCTGGACCACCACGGCAATGATACATTCCTGGCACCATAAACAGTCGCACGGATTCCGAGAGTTTATCAACGCCACCATTGGCACGTGATAGGTTCGCATAATATTCAATCGTTGGCCCCGCATTCGTCGACGGATCTTGCCAACCCTGATACAGTATGGCCTTGTTTCCCCGTGTAACAAACGGTGCAATCCCGGTCTTGTCTGCTCGTAATTCGGGCATTACTTCATTGGCCTTTGCCAAATCTGAACTGCGATGAAAGGTCATTTCATCCCAGTCAGGATCATTATAAACCCCGTCAGCCCACATGGCCCGCAAGAGTGGAGAAGGCGGTCCGGGGCGAGTGCGAACCCCCGGAAACAGTCCGCCATCCATCGGCATTCCCTGTTCATCAGGCATGGGTGAGACAATGGCATCCAGCATAGCCAGACGCGGAGCTGTAAGGCAGCCTTCCTGCTCGTCCGGCCTGCAAAGCAATGTGGAGGTATCAAACTGACAGATAGCCGGGTTTTCAATAATGCCGTCGTTCACCCCGTCCAGAGCATCGCAGGCCATTGTTGCCCGGCGCTCATACAAGGTCCAGTCTTGCTCACGCAAGGCAAGCTCATGCTGTCTCTCCTGTTCAAGCGCGAACCATAGCATCCGAACAGATTGCAATGGCATATATGGGCCGGGAGCCCCCGCTATGACGCCATCATAATCCTCAGGGAAGTTCTGCATTTCCTTGAGCGCCTGACGACCACCACCAGAACATCCGGTGTAATAGGAATGCTCCACCTCACGACCATAAAACCGGGCTGCCAAAGCTTTTCCCGCCTGCGCTGACAGATGAGAAGCACGGTGGGTATAATCATCGCGAGCCTTGGGGTTACTCATCCATCGTGCATCGCTGGCCTTGTGGCCACTATCGGTAGTGATGGCAGCAAAGCCCTGCGACAGACGCGCAGACATATCGACATAGTTAAATATCCCGGCATCTCCGCCGACACCTGCTCCGAGCAAGCGCCCGTTCCAGCTATAGGG
>JBKEEC010000118.1:0-8930 GCA_047975785.1 Sphingomonadaceae bacterium
GCGGACCCGGAACTGCAAGGATGCCAGGCGGTTCTTCAAACGCGCCATGAAGCGCAATGGCCTCCCGACCCAGATCACCATTGACGGTAGTCAGGCCAATCTGGACGGCGCACGCAAGGCGCATTGCGAAGTTCGCATGAAGACCGATCCCAGGATCGACCCTTTCGTGGTCCGACAGAGTAAATACATGAACAACAGGATCGAGCAGGACCATCGCCGGGTGAAGCGCCGGATCAGGCTGATGTTGGGTTTCAAGTCCGATCGAAGCGCCTCTATCATCCTCTACGGCATCGAACTGATCCACATGATCCGCAAAGGCCAGATGGTCACAGCCAATGACGCCCAAAATCTGTCCCTGGCCGACCAGTTCGACAGCCTCGCCGCTTGAACAACAAAGACAAAGAGCCAGCCTCAATCCACCACCGAAATTTGCGACAGAATCATCGCTGGCACGTCGCTAACTTCGCTTTCGATGGAGAAGTCCTCCTTAACAACCACGCCGCCACGCAGGCTTGGTACGCTGCCATAGACTCCCGGAGCGTCAGATTTGCTACCATCAAAGGATACACGAAAAACCTTTTCGCTCGGCAGATTAAGCAACGCACTAACTTCGCTCGGCGGTGCATCTAAGAAATTCAGCGCGTAGGCTTTGTCGATTGATCCGCCCTCAAGGTCGTCTTGAGATAGGAAAAACAAGGAAGTCTCGAAATCAACCAACCAATACCCATCCATGTGCTCAGTTTTGAGCTGGGCAATGCATTCCGGGGTACCGGAGAACACCTTCTTACCGGCAGATTCTACTGAGCAGGCATCTTTTGGATTCTCTTCCGCATTATCCTTGCAGCCAGCAACCAAAAGAGATCCAAGTAAAACCACATAGGCGAACGAGGTCTTCGACGAGCTCATTTGCAAACGCGCTCCGTGCCAACAACTACGTTTCCAAGCTCCCGTCCGTTGTCGCCGCCGATAAACGAGAGATATCCTCGTCGACCTGCCGTGATGCCATCCATCGATGACGGGTATATTCGATTACCCGGATGAGTATGAAACCCTCCGACAAGGCTGTCACCGTACTGCTCAGCGGCTCTGTTATATTCGATCTGGTCAAGTCTGCCGGTATTGGCCGAGTTGCCCTCAAAGATACCCGTCGTCCCAAAACCCCCGCCGGGCAATCGAACGATGAAGAAAAAGTGTTCATTCCCTGTCTGGGCGGTTCGACCAATTGCTAGCCGGGCCGCAAGGTGGAAGAGATTGCTGCGCTGAATTTCATCAGAGAGTTGGGCGTCTGAGCCACTGAGGGGAGACCAAGAGCAAGGTGGATCACTTTGCGGCGATGCTCTCATTCCCGGATACCAAGTTGCCACAGGACAAAGGCAAACTCCTCCGCCAGTTCATGCAGGCTTTCAAACCGGCCCGACTTTCCGCCATGTCCGGCACCCATATGGGTTTTGAGGATCAGTGTCTTGTCATCGGTTTTCAGATCACGCAAACGGGCAACCCATTTGGCAGGTTCCCAGTAGGTAACACGCGGGTCATTCAGCCCCGCCGTTACCATAATTGGCGGGTAATCCTGCGCACGCACCTGATCATAGGGGCTGTAACTGCGAATATAGTCAAATGCCGCCTTGTCCTCAATCGGGTTGCCCCATTCCGGCCATTCACCCGGAGTCAACGGCAGGCTGGCATCCAGCATGGTATTCAGCACATCCACAAAGGGCACATGCGCCACAACCGCGCCCCATAAATCCGGATCGGAATTGGCAACAGCACCCATCAGTTCCCCACCGGCAGAACCGCCGGAAATACTGATCTGGCCTGCTGTGGTATAGCCCTGCGTCACCAGCTCTCTGGCGATATCGACAAAATCGTTGAAACTGTTGGTTCGCTGGTCAAGCTTGCCCGCCTTGTACCAGGCCCTCCCCAGATCATCCCCGCCGCGCACATGAGCAATAGCATAGGCAAAGCCGCGATCCACCAGACTCAGTCTTGCGGAAGAAAACCCCGGATCAATGCTGATCCCGTAAGCGCCATAGCCGTATATATGCAGCGGGCCACCCTTTGGGCGATCCTTGCGATACATGATACTGACCGGAACCAGTGTGCCGTCACGCGCCTGGATTTCCAGCCTTTCAGTCCTGTAGGCCGAAGCATCATAGCCAGACGGAATTTCCTGCACTTTCAGCACATGCAGGGTTTTGCCTGCAATGTCATAATCATAGGTGGTGGCAGGGCTTACCATGCTGGAATAGGCCATCCTGATCCGGTTCATCGCCCATTCCCGGTTATCGCCCAGCCCGGCGCTATAGCTTTCTTCCGGAAAAGTTACCGGCGTGACCTCATCCGGATCATCATAGGAACGGATCTCGATCTGATCGAGGCCTGCCCTGCGTCCTTCGGTTATATAGAAATCCCGAAACAGGCTTGCCCCGGTCAGATAGAAATCATCCGAACCGGCGATCAGGGTCGTCCATCTGTCCGGTGCATCCAGTGACGCGGTGGCCAGACGGAAGTTTTCATGATCGTCATTGGTGTGGATGAACAGGGTTTCACCGCGCAGATCAACATCATATTCCACCCCTGTCTTGCGCGGCCTGACGCAAACCGGTTGTGTTTCGGGCCTGTCTGCCGGGACAAGATGGCTTTCACTGGTTTCATTGTCTCCAGTGCTGATAATCAGCCATTCCTCATTGGCGGAAAGCCCTGCCCCGGCGCGGAAGCCTTCATCGTCTTCGTGGAAAAGCACGACATCATCCGAGGTCGGGCTGCCAAGCCAGTGCAGGCGAATCTCATCGGTGCGCCATTGCTCATTGATATGGGAATAGACCAGCGCCCGATCATCCGCCGCCCAGACCAGCGATGACATGGTATCGGGTATTTCATCAGGCAGAGTGGTGTCTGTAATCAGATCCTTGATACGGACGGTATAGCGTTCAGATCCGTTTTCATCGACCGAATAGGCCAGTCTTGTGCCATCCTTGCTGACAGAAAAAGCATCCAGCCGGAAAAACTCCTTGCCTTTGGCGAGGGCAACCTCGTCAAGGATAAGCTCATTCGCGCTTGTGCCCGCTGCTTCGTCAGCCGGCCTGCGCCACCATTTACGATATTCGGCACCTTCTTCATACTCGACCCAATACAGCCAGTTGCCTTCTTTTTGCGGGACAGAGCTATCCGCTTCCCTGATCCGGCCTCGCATTTCCGAAAACAGGGATTCAGTGCGCGCCTTGTGCGGAGCCATGGCCTGTTCGAACCAGGCATTTTCCTCTTCAAGATAGGACAGGATCGCCGCATCGCTGACTTTCGGATAGTCTGGATCACGCATCCAGAAATAGGGATCTTCCAGCTCTTCGCCGTGCCAAAAAGAGGAGTGGGGTTTTTTCGTAGCAACAGGTGCGTGGATAATTGTGGATTCGCTCATAGCGCAGTATCTATGAAGGAAGCGAAAGGATAGGCAACCCCATGCTGATGCAAACACACGAAGCGCGGCTTGATGCCCTGCGCAAGGAACTGGCCCGGCGCGAGCTTGATGGCTTTGTTATTCCGATTTCTGATGAACATATGTCCGAATATGTCGGCGCCTATGCCCGTCGGCTTGCATGGCTGACAGGGTTCGGCGGCTCTGCCGGCACGGCCGTAGTGCTGAAAGACACTGCTGCCATTTTTGTAGATGGCCGCTATACTGTGCAGGTGCGTGAACAGGTTGACGGCAAACTGTTTGCTTATGAATCCGTGCCTCAGACCAATCCGGCACGATGGATTGTCGAACATGCGGGCGAAGGCGATCGTATCGGTTATGACCCCTGGCTTCATTCGGTAGGGTGGGCGGACGGTCTGGCGCTTGATCTGTCACGCAAGGGGGCAGAGCTGATCGCCTGCGAAAGCAATCCGCTGGATTCCGTATGGGAAGATCGGCCTGCGCCCTCCTCTGCCATCGCCAGCCCGCATCATTTGCGTCAGGCCGGACGCTCCAGTGCAGAAAAACGCGCCGATATAGCCGATTGGCTGAAGAAAGAGGCACTGGATGCGGTTGTCATCAGTGCGCTGGATTCGGTTGCATGGCTCCTCAATATTCGTGGCACGGATGTCGAGCATACGCCGGTCACGCTATCCAATGTTATTCTGCATCAGGATGGCACGGCAGATCTGTTTATCGCACCGGAAAAGGTGACACCGGAACTGGTGCAGCATCTGGGTAATGCCATTACTATCCGGGACAATACAGATTTTGTGTCAGCCCTTGCCTCGCTTGCCGGAAAAACCGTGGCGGCTGATCCTGAAACAGCGGTTGCCGCTATCTTTCGTGTGCTGGAAAAAACAGGCGCCAGAGTGGTGACCCAGCGCGACCCTGCCATGCTGCCCAAAGCCATCAAGAATCCGGCTGAACAGCAGGGCCACCGTGATGCGCAAGTGCGTGACGGTGTGGCTGTTTCCCGATTCCTGCACTGGCTCGACCGGGCAGGACCTGCAGGAGAAGAAACCGAGCTTTCGGCTGCCGCGAAGCTGCAATCCTTGCGAGAAGATACCGGCCTTTTGCGTGATCTGTCTTTTGATACGATCAGTGCAGCCGGACCTCACGCAGCCTTGCCACATTACCGTGTAGATGAACAAAGCAATATTTCCATCACCCCGTCCAGTGTCTATCTGGTGGATTCGGGTGGCCAGTATGAGGATGGTACTACCGACATTACCCGCACGGTATGGATTGGCCCCGGAGCACCCCCTGAGGAGGTGAAAGACCGTTTTACCCGTGTCCTGAAAGGCCATATTGCCATTGATCAGGCGATTTTTCCGCAAGGGACAGCCGGTAGCCAGCTTGACAGTTTCGCTCGTGCCTTTCTGTGGCAGGCCGGATGTGATTTTGCTCATGGCACCGGGCATGGTGTTGGCAGCTATCTGTCCGTCCATGAAGGGCCACAGCGCATTGCCAAGGCACGCGGCGGACAGGCGGGAACGGATCAGGAGCTTTTCTCCGGCATGATCCTGTCTAATGAACCGGGGTATTACCGCGATGGCAGTTTCGGTATCAGGATTGAAAATCTGGTTCTTGTTGCGCCGCGCGACATTTCCGGCGCAGAAGGAGACTATCTGGGGTTTGAAACGCTCACCTATGTCCCGATAGATCGCAACCTCGTGGATCTGGCCATGCTGAGTATCGCCGAGCGTGAATGGTGGAACAGCTATCATGCAAAAGTGCGGCATATACTGGCCCCCCATATGAGCGGGGCAGACCTGTCCTGGCTGGAACAGGCATGTGCGCCGCTATAGGCTGCGCAAGTGCATGATGATATTCTTCTACGATTCGCGGAAAATCTGCCGGAAGGAAGCATGATATGATCGGATATGTAACTCTTGGAACCAATGACCGGGAAAAGGGCGCCCGTTTCTATGATGCCATTGCTGCCGAGCTGGGGCAGGGGCGAATGATGGAAAGTGAACAATACATCGCCTGGGGCACGCCGGATGGCGGGGCCGGGATCGGGCTGACAGCCCCGTTTGATGGTCAGCCGGCTACCGTTGGCAATGGCGTCATGGTTGCACTGGCTGCTGCAAATCGCGAACAGGTCAATCGGCTGTATGACATTGCGCTTGCAAATGGCGGAAGTGATGAAGGTGCGCCGGGGCTACGCAACGATTTTTTCTATGCCGCCTATTTTCGTGATCCTGATGGCAACAAGCTCAACGCCTTTGTCATGGAAATGACAGAATAGACCGGCTGGCTGCATCCGGCCTGCGATAGTATTGCATCATCAAAAACTTGCAGACACATGAACTGCCCGGTCGCCTTGATACATATTGCGACACAAAAGCCGCTATTCGACATAATGGTGCGACAATAAAGGCCTATATGGTCATTCATGGGTTGTGGCGGTGCCGGCGATTTCCTCCCCCTCCCCTTGACTGGCGCCGCCCAACTCTCCGAAATTACTGGAGATAAAGAATATGCGTAAAGTAACCTTGGCCCTGTCAGCGGCAGCCTTCGCACTTGGCGTTGGCGGAATTGCCTATGCAGCGGCAGACCAGACCGGCCCACGTGGCCCCGATGCCAATGGCGACGGAGAAGTAACCCTTGCCGAAGCTACTGCCAGTGCCGACAAAATGTTTGCCATGATGGATGTCAACAAGGATGGCGTCATCAATCAGGCGGACCGCGATGCCCGCAAGGCAGAGCGCTTTGCCGCTCTGGATGCCGATGGTGACGGGCAGGTAACACAGGCTGAAATGCAGGCCGCCAGAGACAAGCGCATGGCAGAACGTGAAGCCAGCCGCACAGATCGCCAACAGCAGCGCGCTACACGGCAGGCAGAACGCTTCGCACAACTCGATACCGACAAAAGCGGCGGGCTGAGCGCAGCAGAAATGGAAGCCGGGCGTGAAACCATGCGTGATGGCCGCGGCGACCGCATGGGTAAACGCGGTGGCGATGGCGACAGGATGGGCAAGCGCGGCCATGGCGGGCCAGGTATGAAAGGTCCGGGCATGAAAGGTCCGGGTATGGCCATGTTCAAAATGGCTGATGCCAATAATGACCAGTCCGTATCGCGCGCCGAGTTTGACGCAGCCGTAAAAACGCATTTTTCCAAGGTCGATACCAATAATGATGGCAAGATCACACAGGAAGAACGCAAGGCAGCGCATGATTCCATGCGTGAACACATGAAAGAAATGCGCGCTCAGGGTGAGCGTGGCTGATGCCATTGCACGCCCGAAAGGCCAGATTCTGATATGCAGCAGTGATGCAGGAAGAAACCTCTCTTCTACTGGTGGATGATGAAGCCAGCCTTCGTGAACCCCTGACCGAGTATCTTGCCGGTCAGGGGTTTGTCGTGCGTGCGGTTGACAGTGCAGCAGCAGCGCGTTCCGCCCTGCGCGAATATCGGCCTGATCTGGTTTTGCTGGATATCATGATGCCGGGTGAAGGTGGCCTTTCACTTTGTCGCCACCTGATTGAAGCACAAGATATTCCGGTCATCCTGCTCACCGCCAGAGGAGAGCCAACTGACCGCATTATCGGACTGGAAATCGGGGCGGATGATTATATCGTCAAACCGTTTGAACCGCGCGAGCTGGTGGCACGCATTCGTTCGGTCCTGCGCCGTGCCCAGCGCCCTCCTTCACCGCCTGAAGACGATGCACTGTATGAATTTGAAGACTGGCAACTCGATCCGCTCAAACGCAGGCTGACCAATCCCGACGGGGCAACTGTTTCCATTTCTACTGCCGAGTTCAGGCTGTTGCGCGCTTTTCTCGATCACCCGCGTCAGGTGCTCGACCGGGATCGCCTGCTGGATATGGTGCAGGGCCGCGAAGCCCATCTTTTTGACCGTGCGGTAGATAATCAGGTCAGTCGCCTTCGTGGCAAGATCGAGGAAGACCGTGCAGATCCCCAACTGATCCAGACAGTGCGCGGCGGCGGATACCGCTTCGGCGCAGATGTCCGCCGTCAGGGTGCCGGGCATAAGTGATGGAGCAGGGGGCTACCCGTCGCTTCCCTTTGTGGCCCCGCAGCCTGCTGGGGCAAATGTTGCTGGGCGTGGCATTGGCGCTTCTGGTTGCACAGACAATTTCCGCGCTTTTGCTCTGGCAGGCTGGCCAGCGTCAGCAGCAGGCCATCACCTTGAATCAGGCAGCCTATCAACTGGTGACAGGAGAAATCCGGGAGGATGGGCAGAGGCGCTCCGAATGGCCGGATGGCAGAAGGGCGCCGCGACTGCGGAGCATGGACCAATTGCCTGAAGTCATTGCTTCTGCGCGTGATACAAGGCGCGAAACAGCCCTGCGTCAGATTCTGGCCGATGAGGGGGTAAGTGTATCCGAGGTCGCCTTTGCCGGTTTTGCCCGTGCCGATCTGCCACCCTTTATGCAGCGGCCCGATCGTGAACGGGACAGACGAGGCCCCGAAGGCGGGCTGGAAGAAAGGCAGCCTGTTCGTGGACCGCCACCCCGACTGGATCGTGACCGTTCGGAAGATCGGATCACCTTTGCTGCCATTCGCTATACGCCTGATGGTCCGTGGATTACGACCCGTGTATTTGTGCGTCATCAGGAGCGGACCGCCCTTCGCGGAATCGTGTTTCAGACAGTCATTACCTATCTGGTGCTTGTTGGTCTGCTGGCCTTGCTGTTACGACGGGTAACGCGCCCCATCTCGCAGCTGACCAATCGTATTCAGCAATTCGGGAATACCCGTGACGCCAGTGACCAGATCACACCTGGCGGCCCGGAAGATGTGCGAACCCTGCTGACCGCCTATAACGAGATGGAAAATCGCATTGTCCAGCTCATTCGGGAAAAGGATGTCATGTTGGGCGCTATAGGCCATGATCTGAAAACCCCTCTGGCAGCACTCAGGGTGCGGATTGAGGCGGTTGAAAATCCTGCCCAGAGAGACAGGATGGCAGAAACCATTGAAGAAATCCGTCAGTCTCTGGACGATATTCTGACACTGGCCCGTATTGGCAAGGGAGATAGCCCGCCTGAACGGGCAGAACTGTCTGCTCTGGTTTCCAGCGTGGTTGAAGAGTTTGAAGATATGGGCCGTCCGGTCACACCGGGGAAGATTGAGCGGATTACGCGTCCCGTGCACATCACATGGCTCAAACGGGCACTTCGCAATCTGATTGATAATGCGCTTCGCTATGCGGGCAGTGCGCAGGTTTCACTCTTTATGGATGGAAAAGAGGCGGTTCTTCGTGTCAGTGATGATGGTCCTGGTATCCCGCCTGAACAGATTGCCGCCATGATGGAGCCTTTCGCCAGAGGAGATGAATCCCGCAACCGGGCAACCGGCGGTGCGGGGCTTGGGCTGGCCATTGCCCGTGCCATAGTTGAGCAGGATGGCGGTATACTGGTTCTGTCAAACAGGGCTGAAGGCGGGTTGCAGGCGGATTTGCGACTGCCTGCAGATCATGGCTGATCCTGACGCAACGGCACAA
>JBKEEC010000010.1:0-5662 GCA_047975785.1 Sphingomonadaceae bacterium
AGTCTATCAACGCCGCTGTCGCCTCTTCTTCAGGCAGACGGGCCGCGACGGCGGGAAACCGACCGCGTCCGGTGTACACAAACGCCTCCGGATTTTTGCTGATGTTGCGGAACCAGTCCGATTTTTCGCCCCAGCCCGAAGCGATGGTGTAGACACCGGTCGCCCGGTCATGACGCACCACCTCGACCACAGTGTAACGGGGCAGGCCGCTCTTGCGACCGATATGCCTGAACATGAGAAAGCGATCGCCCAACAGCCAACCCAGATGCAGGCGATAGAGCCAGATCGGAGCGCGCAGAAAGAGACGGGTCACGCCGCTGGGCTTGGGTCCTCTTACGGTTCCGGCAGCCGCGGCCTGTTGACCACCCATATCACCCCGCCCCATCTTCACTCCCCCAATCTCCCAATTTCCAGTCTCTATCACCCCTGACCCCCGCCCGCCGCGCGCACAAACGCCCGTTCCAGCACCCGCCGCAGCAGAACAGCCAGCATTTCGTGGCGATATTCTTTGCTTGCCCGGTGGCGGGATGTGCGTAACTGGGCCTGACTCTGGGCCGCGGCAACCGCGTCCTCAACCAGGGCGCTGTCAAAAAGCGCTCCGTCGGCCAGGAGCGCCTCGGCGTCACCGGCGCGAAAGGGAATCGGCCCGGCGGGACCGACCGCGATGCTCGCATCAGTCACCCGGCGGCAGGATTCGTCCAGAGTCAGACGGGCGGCCACGCCCAAAATGGGCAGCGCCACGCCTTGGGGACGCATGATGCGGTCGAACGCGCTTGCCTGGCGCGGGCCGCGCTCGGCGACCCGAAACGCGCCCAATAGTTGATTCGATCCCAGCGTATTGCGTCCCGGCCCGGCGAAGAGACTCAGGAGCGGTTGCCAGACGCAGGCCACACCCTGATCGGTCAAGGTGCAGACCCGGGCTTCCGCATCCAGCGCCAGCAGGCCGATAGTCCCGTCGGCCGCGGGCAAGGCGTGGGCAACATTGCCGCCAATGGTGGCCACGTTGCGCACCTGAGGGCCGCCGACGACACGGCAGCTTTCGGTCAGTGCGGCCGCGTGCTCCTGCAACAGGGGATCGGACTCGATGGATGCGTGGGTCGCGGCCGCGCCGATGACAAGATAGCCCTCTTCCGCGCGGATCCCGTCCAGGTCGGAGACCGCTGTCACATCGATGAGCGCCCGGATCGGCGCGTGGTTTGCGTACTGGAGATCGAGGATCAGATCAGTGCCGCCGGCGATGAAACGGGCGTCGTCGACATAGGTCGCCCTCAATTGGAGAGCTTCCTCGACGGTCTTCGGCAGATGGTATTCTTCCCAATAGGTCATGGTCACTCTCTCGGTGTCATTCTCGGTTGTCGTTCTTTCGTCGAGCCGGCGGCGGGTTGATGCGCAGGAGGGTGCGCAGCCAATGCAGTATAACAAAGGGATGCAGACAATGTCTACGCCGGAGAAACGCGCCGGTTTTACCCGGATCCCGCCCCTGCGCTACAATCAAGAGAAGAGCCGGACCACCATTCCAACCAACAGCCGATCCAAACAGCGATCCAGTCATCTGATAACCGTTTACGCAGCTAGCTACAACCCGAATCATGAACCCTTTCAATCGATCTGCAATCAGCCCTCAAACGCTCCTGCCCGCTCAGGCTCCCCGTCTTGCGTTGACAGGAATTTTGTTCAGCCTCTTGCTCTTGCTGACCGGCTGCAGCCTCTTCAGAAGCCAAAATCAACCGGAACCGGATCTGCTCTCACCTCTGCCCAGTGATTGGACCGTCCTGGAGCAGAACGGTGCGCAATGGCAGGAAGTCAACATTGACGGCGATCCGGATCCGGAATATCTGTTGGCTTATACCTATAACAACAGCGCTCCGGGCAAACAAGACGGCCCGGTCGGAATCAGCATCTACGATCTGCAAAATCAGACCGAATTGGGCAATCGATCAGATCAGCCGGCCCCCTCGTATAGCGCCTATCGCATCTTGCCCAACTACTGGTCTAAATCGGACACGGGATTTATCTCCGAGCCGGGAAACTATGACGTCACTGTCTCATCTGTCACCCGTGTAGGGAACGAATATCGGGACGGCCTGCCCGACAACGCGCAGCGGGCTGTTGTAGAAGCAACACCCGAATTTCAGACAGAAGACGCGTACAAGCTGCTCAATCGGGAGCTGATCATCAAAGGCGACAATACGACCATCACCTTCGCCTGGTGGAGAAATCTGAGCGATGGGTATGGCGTGGCGAGCATTTACGCGCCGGGCGGCTTTCGCGACACGCAGTACCCGCAGAAGAACGACAATCTGCCGCCCGATTCCCTCAATGGCCTCTATCCGATGGATGACCGCAGCCTGATCTGCACAATGGTCAACTACAAGCGGGTTTCATCAGAGGAGGCAGCCTATGAAATCCGTTATGAACCAGCGGTTCGCGGTCTCTACTTCTGCGAATCGTCGACGCCTCCGGTCAAGCCGTTTTATCCCGAAGCAGTTGTACTGGCCTATCTGCTTAACGTGCGCGGCGGCGATCCAGGCAATTGGGTCAATTTTACAGGTGTAAAAAACGAAGAATATGGTCTGCTCTTCACGGCTGATGAAACAGTTGACCCGCTGACTGGCGAACTGACCGGCGACAACCTGTGGAAACAGAACTGGCTGGTCTACGGACTCTTTGGGCCAAAGACCTTGCCCTATCGCGGCTCTACATTCCTCTATACGGCCACGGTCTGCGCTGAACTGGTTGATCCGACAAGCCAGATTTTGCGCGTCTATCGTTTCACCCTGGATCACAGCCTTCCGGAACTTGTGGCAAGACGTACCGACGAATGGCGCATTACCGATATCGAAGAGATCATGCGGCCGGAGAACGGGCCGCCGCCCGATTGCAGCGAGATCGTGAAACCGGGCACGCCGGGACGGGTGAACAGACCATGAACCTGCGCCGACGCTACGGCCCCATCACGGCCGACGAACTGAATCAACTGCTGGACGCAGGTCCGTCAGATCAAGTGGCTTTTGTTACGGCCAAAAGCGCAGCGCGCACGGTGGCGGAGACCATGGCCGCGCTGGCCAATGCCAACGGCGGCGTGATCCTGCTGGGGGTGACGCGCAAGGGCGGCGTCCAACAGGGGAACGATGCGAACACGCTGCGGGACACCACGATTGAAGCCGGGCTGCTCACCGACCCGCCGCTGATCCTGCCCAGCGCCCAGGCGGCGGAGTCGGACCGGGGAACGCTGGTTGTGCTGCAGGTGCCCGCGGGATTGCCCCATATCTATAGCCTGCAGGGGCTCTATCTGACCCGAACCGGAGGCCAAAACCGTCCGTTGACCACGCCCGAGCTGCGCAGCCTTCTGTTGGAACGCAGCGAATCCGGCTTTGAGCGCCGACCGGTCGAGGACGCAGGGTTGGACACGCTGGATCAGGAGCGGGTCAACAACTACCTCGACTACATTTCGCTGACTCCCGACGAAGCGCCGCTCCAGGCGCTGCTGGCCCGGGGCTGTATCACGCCCGCACAGGAAGCGCCCCCGCCCGCCGCGCCGAAGCGGCGTCCGGCGCCCGAGGATATGGTCCCGACAGTGGCCGGAATGTTGCTCTTTGGTCGCAACCCCCAACAATTTCTCCCCAGCGCGGAGATCATCTGCGTGCGCTACGCCGGAACGGCCATGGACGATGAATTTGTGCGTCAAGACATCAAGGGCGCGCTGGCGGAACAGATCCGTCGGGCGGAAGCGTTTGTGACAAGCAACATGCGCCGAGGGATGCGCATCGCGGGCATGGCCCGGGAGGAGACCGACGAATACCCGATCCCGGTGGTGCGTGAGGCCATTGTCAACGCCATCGCCCACCGGGATTACAGCATTCGAGGCGAGGGGATCCGCCTGCTCCTCTTCGCCGACCGGCTGGAGATTTACAGCCCCGGTCGTCTGCCCGGCCATGTGACGCTGGAGAATCTCAAGGATGAACGCTACAGCCGCAACGAGACGCTGGTGGCGGTGCTGAGCGATCTTGGGTATATCGAGCGGCTGGGCTACGGCATCGACCGCATGATCGCGACCATGCAGACGGCGGGATTGCCTGCACCGCGCTTTGAAGAGACGGCGGCCGGCTTCAAGGTAACCCTCTATTCCGCGGGCGACATGTTGCCGGGAAACACGCCCGAGACGCGCGATCTCCCGTTGGGCTTTCTCAATGTACGCCAGGAGGAAGCCATCGACTTCTTGCATCAAAACGGACGGATCACCAACAGCGACTATCAAAATCTCTGCCCGGACGTCAGCGCCGAGACCATTCGTCGGGATCTGGCCGATCTGGTGGAAAAAAACCTGCTGATCCGCATCGGCAGCAAACGCGCCACGTATTACATTTTGAAATGACGAATGACGAGTTATGAATGATGAATAGGCGGAGGGCACATATTCGCCATTCGTAACTCGTCATTCACAAGGGGGTAGCACCGCAAGATAGCGTGATCAAGTGAATCGGCATGTGCAGACGAATTTTTTGGGTCTACCGGGCCTTTTTGGCGGATCGTAAACTGTTGGCACCTTGAACATCAGTAGTTCGGTAACGCTCCAGCGATGGTCGGTCAAACCTGCGGCCATAGCTGGAGTTCGTTTGACCCAACGTACCCGGCCCTGATGGCCGACATAGAGTGGTCGGCGTAAACTCTCATGCCAGGTGCAGAAGTTGTAGACCGTACCGACAAGATACATACCTGCAATGAGCGGGTCAGCCGTCCGGGTGAGTGCTCGTGAGCGTCGGGCCAAAGAGCCAAGTCGTTGACGGAAAGTTGCGTTGAGTCGTTCGATATAGGCTGTGTTGATCTCAGTGCCACCGTTGCTGTTGATGAGCAATCGTTGCACCAGTGGCTGGGTTCCCTGAACGATCCGACGCTCGATGGAGAACTTTCCCTTGCGGCGCCGTTTCACGACCTGGACAAGGACGATGTCGGACCAGCCAATCATCTGTGGTCGACCCGGTTTGCCGGTGCGCAGCGGTGACCGAAAACTCAACCGCACGGCCCTGATATAGCTGCTCAATCCATCAACGGCAAAGAGGAGCGGACGACACAGTGCGACCAGACGGACCTGCTCAACCAGAGCATGGATCAACTGCATATCCCGTTTGTCGCTGACGACGCCACCCAGCCAGAGTCGGGTCGACACCATGATCGCCATTGCCATCCACAACGGACCAAACTGGCTCTTGACCTTGATTTCGTCTGCCTGCACATGTTGCAGATCCATACGTTGCTGTTGCACAAGTTCGGCATGAACCTTCCGGCAGTGGTGCCCGGCTTTCTGTTGCCAACTGGCCACGGTGCGTTCATCCAGGTCGAATGTCGCCACGATTGCCTGGACCGGACAACCATTGGCCAGCAACGTCGTCACTTGCACCAAGAGTTCAACCGGCTTCTTGATCCCGTAGGCTGCCGTCCCTGTCCGTTCGCTGAAGGTCCTGCCACAGCACTTGCAGCGATACCGCTTTTCTTTCCGACTATGTACGATGATATTCTCGCCGCCGCTCATCCCGCTGGCATGACAAGCCGAATTCGGGCAGAATTGTTCTTGAGGGTTCATCTGTCCACTCCTTTTGTTTGGCGACAAAAGTGTGTCAGAGAACCCTCATTTTTTCAATTCACGCTATCTTGCGGTGCTACC
>JBKEEC010000119.1:0-2042 GCA_047975785.1 Sphingomonadaceae bacterium
GCGTATCTTCATTAATCCCGAAATTCTAGATCCGGCAGAAGAGCTTTCAACCTATCAGGAAGGGTGCCTGTCCGTGCCCGATATCTTTGCCGATTTGGGCAGGCCCAGAGCGTGCCGCGTGCGCTGGCAGGATCTGGATGGGAAAGTGCATGAAGAAGCAATGGAAGGCCTGCTGGCAACCTGCATCCAGCACGAGATGGACCATCTCGAAGGGATTTTGTTCATTGACCATCTCAGCCGCCTGAAGCGCAATATGGCGCTCAAGAAACTGGATAAGGCGCGCAAGGCGGCATAATTTACAAAGGGATGAAAACCCCTTGCGTTCTCTATATGTTCTTGCTAGGGCCAGTTGATGGACCCTGTTGTTACTGTGATTCTGCTGTTTGGTGTTGCCCTGTTTTGCGGGGGGCTGGGCTGGTTTCTGGGCTCCCGCCCGGTGGCGGAGTGGAAAGCGCGTGCGGCAGAGGCGGCGGAAAATCTGCGTGAAGCGCAGGACAGTCTCACTCGTATGGCACCTGAACTTGCGACGATGAGTGACCGCGCCGCGCGGGCGGATACTCTGGCGCAATTGCTGGATGAGGTGCGCGATGATCGTGAAGCATTGAAGGGCGAGCTTGCCACGCTCAAGGCCAATGCCGCCAATTTTGAAGAGCAAAAGCGCCTGCTGATGCAATCGCGTGAGGAAATGCTCAAGGAATTTCAGCTTACCGGCGCGAAAGTGCTGGGCAAGGCGCAGGAAGATTTCCTCAAAAATGCGGCAGAACGGTTCGGCAATGCAGAGGAAACCAACAAAAAAGCGGTCGCGGCGCTGCTTCAGCCAGTGAATGAACGGCTGAAATCCTATGAAGAACAGGTCATTCAGCTGGAAAAGCAGCGGGTGGACAGTTTTGGCCAGCTTACGGGGCTGATCCAGTCCATGCGCGAAGGGCAGGAACAGGTCCGTTCTGAAGCGGCAAGGCTAGGCAATTCCCTGCGTAATGCGCCCAAGGCGCGGGGCCGCTGGGGGGAACAGCAATTGCGCAATGTGCTGGAACAATGCGGTCTGGCCGAACATACCGATTTTGTCCTTGAACAATCGATCAATACTGATGATGGTCGCTTGCGCCCTGATGCGATTGTCAATGTGCCGGGGCAAAAGAAACTGGTGATTGACGCCAAGGTTTCGCTCAATGCCTATCAGGAAGCGTTTGAGGCAGATGATGATACGGTGCGTGCTGCCGCGCTGGATGCGCATGTCAAATCGATGAAAAATCATGTGAAAGAACTGGGAAGCAAAAATTACCAGTCCCAGTTTGAAGATGCGCCTGATTATGTTGTGATGTTTGTTCCGGGGGAACATTTTGTCGCTGCCGCACTGGAAAAAGAGCCTGATCTGTGGGACTTTGCCTTTCATAACAAGGTTCTGCTGGCAACGCCGACCAATCTGGTTGCTATTGCTCGCACGGTGGCGCAGGTCTGGCGACAGGATAGCCTTGCGCGTGAAGCGCAGGAAATTGGCCGGATGGGGGCGGAACTTTATGACCGTCTGGCCGTGAGTGCCGAACATTTGAAGAAAATGGGTGGCGGGCTGGATTCTGCGGTCAGGAACTACAATAAATTTGTCGGAAGCTTTGAACGGAACGTCCTGACATCGGGCAAGCGGCTGGCTGAAAAAGGCCTTCAAATCGGCAAGCGCGAAATCCCGGAGATAGAGCAACTCGAAGCCGAGCCACGCTATAATGGTTCAGACGATAACGAAACCACGCTGCCTCCGGCCTGAACCAATGGAACCCGGCCTGTAGCTGCCACCACCATTAAGCTTTTCGCGAAAAAGTGGGTATGCGCGGCGTAATTGCCTGCCAGACGGATGAAATATACCAGGTCAGCGCGAAAGGCGCTGCGATCCAGTAGCAGATCGAATAATTCGCCTGCCACCAGAATCGCCCCCGTTCTGTTTACTTACTGATCGAGGAAGCTGCGCATCTTCCGGCTGCGGCTGGGATGTTTGAGCTTGCGCAGTGCCTTGGCTTCGATCTGGCGGATACGTTCGCGGGTTACGCTGA
>JBKEEC010000003.1:0-14784 GCA_047975785.1 Sphingomonadaceae bacterium
CATATTGCGGTCATCACGACCATTGCGCCTGCCCATATCGAAAATCTGGGAAGTATTGAGGCAATCGCCGATGCCAAAAGCGAGATTTTTTCCGGTCTGATGCCTGGCGGCACTGCCGTAATTCCGGCGGATAGCCCGTATTGTGGCCGCCTGCGTGATGCGGCTCTGGCTGTTGGTGCAAAAGTGGTGACTTTTGGCCTTGCTGCGGATGCTGATGTCCGCTTGCTCGATGCCATACCGGCAGGAAACGGTGGTTCGCTGGCAACCATTGATCTGGGCGACAGGCGGGCGTGCTTTACCATTGCCGAACCGGGAGAGCACTGGATTTCAAACGCTCTGGCTGTCATGGCCTGTGTGCGTGCCGCAAAGGGAGATCTGGGTGCTGCGGGTCTTTCCATGGCCGAAATGGGCGGGCTGAAAGGGCGCGGCGCACGGCATCAGCTTACGGTAGCCGGTGGCAAGGCATTGCTGATTGATGAAAGTTATAACGCCAACCCGGCCTCGATGCGGGCAACATTGCAGCAATTGGGACAAACACCGGCTACAAGGCGTATTGCTGTTCTGGGAAGCATGAAAGAACTGGGGGATTTTGCACCGGCATTTCATGCGCAACTGGCCGAGCCGCTTGTTCAGGCCGGAGTGGATTATGCTGTGCTTGTCGGGGCTGAAATGGAAGCTCTTGCGCAGGAACTGGGGAAATCTGGTGGTGCTGCGCTTGGAATGGCGCCTGCCTTCGCGCAATGCGATAATAGTGACGCAGCTATTGCGCTGCTGGAAGATTATGGCCTTGCTGCTGGTGATGCCATTCTTGTCAAAGGGTCCAACTCCGTTGGTCTGGGCGGACTGGTTGCCCATTTTACGAGCCGGGAAGGCTGATAGTATAGATGCTGTATTGGATTGCAGAATGGCTGGGTTTTGACGGGGTGCTGAACCTGATCCGGTATCAGACGTTCCGTGCCGGCGCGACCCTGATGACAGCGCTGTTTATCGGTCTGGTGATAGGGCCACGTTTTATCAATATGTTGCGGGTGCGTCAGGGCAAGGGGCAACCTATTCGCGAAGATGGCCCTCAATCGCATCTGGCCAAGCGGGGGACGCCTACTATGGGCGGCCTTATGATCCTCATTTCCCTGTCACTTTCACTGTTTCTGTGGATGGATCTGAGTAACCCGTTTGTCTGGGCTTGCCTTGCTGTTACAGCGGGCTTCGGATTGATCGGCTTTCTGGACGATTATGACAAAGTAACAAAACGCCATCATGCGGGCCTTTCGGGTCGTGTCCGTTTGACAGGTGAATTTATCGTCGCAGGTGTCGCAGCCTGGATTATTGTCAGCCAGATCAATACCAATATCTATCTGCCGTTCTTTTCCGATCGGGTTATTCCGCTGGGGCCGGTGTATTATGCCTTTGCCGCGCTGGTCATTGTCGGGGCAGGCAATGCAGTCAATCTGACTGACGGGCTGGATGGGCTTGCCATTATGCCGGTTATTATTGCGGCGGGCACATTTGCCATTATTGCCTATCTCGTCGGACGAACGGATTATTCCACCTATCTTGGTATCCCCCATGTTGCAGGGGCGGGCGAACTGGCCATTTTTTGCACAGCAATAGTGGGTTCGGGCCTTGCCTTCCTGTGGTTTAATGCGCCGCCAGCTGCGGTTTTTATGGGTGATACCGGAAGCCTTGCGCTGGGCGGTGCACTGGGCGCTGTAGCGGTGGCGACCCATCATGAAATCGTGCTGGCTATTGTTGGCGGCCTTTTCGTGCTGGAAGCCCTGTCGGTGATTATTCAGGTGTTCTGGTTTAAAAGAACAGGCCGGCGTGTGTTCCGGATGGCACCGATCCATCACCATTTTGAACAGAAGGGCTGGCCAGAATCGACGGTGGTTATCCGGTTCTGGATTGTTTCCATTGTGCTCGCCATAGCGGGCCTTGCGACATTGAAGCTGCGATGACATGACAGATGCGCCCCTGACACACACACTGCTTGGACAGAGATTCGCCGGACGGCGGATTGCAGTGTTGGGGCTTGCGCGTTCCGGTCTGGCCGCGGCACAGGCATTGATTGCAGGTGGTGCAGAAGTCGCCGCATGGGACAGACAGGACGTAGCGCGGGAGCAGCTTGAAGGTCAGGCCCGGATGGCTGATCCGCTGGAAATGGATCTGGCCGGTTTTGATGCGGTGGTAGTGTCTCCGGGTGTGCCGCTTAATTCACATCCGATTGTTGCTCATGCTGCGCAATACGGTGTTCCGGTCATTGGTGATATTGAACTATTCGCTTTGGCGCGCGGACAATTGCCTGCGCACAAGGTGGTGAGCATTACCGGAACGAATGGAAAGTCCACGACCACGGCGCTTGTGCAGCATATTCTAGAACATGCAGGTATTCCGTCTCTGAT
Organism: Sphingomonadaceae bacterium; assembly: GCA_047975785.1. Lineage (GTDB taxonomy): Bacteria > Pseudomonadota > Alphaproteobacteria > Sphingomonadales > Sphingomonadaceae > JACXVD01. The sequence continues at coordinate 2,400 of JBKEEC010000003.1, forward strand.
GGGAGGCAATATAGGCGTGCCTATTCTGGGGCAGGCACCTCTTCGGGAAGGCGGGGTCTATGTGCTGGAACTGTCCAGTTACCAGATTGACCTGACCCGCAGCCTCAACAGCGATGTTGCGGTTTTGCTGAATCTTACGCCAGACCATCTGGATCGCTATGCCGGGTTTGATGCCTACGCCCAGTCCAAGGCACGGTTAATGGCCATGCAGCATGATAATCAGCTCGCTATTTTCGGGGCAAGTGATCATTTCACCTCTGACATCATGCAGCGTGAATCCGCACGGCGCGCTCAGGGAAGGGTGGTTGCCCTGAAGCCGGAAGACTTGCGCGATATGCAATCGCAATGGCCTGCCTTGCAGGGGCCGCATAATCTTGAAAATGTCGCTGCTGCAGTGGCTGTCGCCAGAGAGCTTGGCGTTACTGCATCGCAGTGGCAGGCCGCGCTGATGAGCTTTAATGGCTTGCCGCACCGGATGGAGCGGGTCGCCGAGCATCACGGCGTTCTGTATGTCAATGACAGCAAGGCGACCAATACTGCATCTGCAGCCCCGGCGCTTGCTGCCTGGCCGGCCCGACCGGAGCCGCGCATTCACTGGATATTGGGGGGCTTGCCCAAGGAGGACGGCCTGGGAGAGTGTGAGCAGTATATTGGTAATATTGCTGCGGCCTACACAATCGGGGATGCCGGACCACGATTTGGGGAATTGCTGCGTGGCCGTGTCCCGGTTCATGATTGCGAGGTCATGGCTGTCGCGGTGCAGGAGGCGGTAGCACGCGCACGGCCGGGTGATGTTGTGCTGTTGTCGCCAGCATGTGCAAGTTTCGACCAGTTCCGCGATTATGAAAAGCGAGGCGACTGTTTTCGTAGTCTGGTAAAGGCTCTGATTGAAAAAGACCCCCATCCTTACGGTGGTGACCATCTTGATAACGGGAACAAGGCCGCATGACAGGCACACGTCAACCCTATATCCCGCATCAGAAGGACCGTGACCGGCAGGACAGTCGCTATCGGCGGAACTGGCATTCCAGATTCCGGGTCTGGACAAATGAGGTGGATCAGGTGGTGCTGGCGCTGGTTCTGGTGCTTATGGCCATTGGCGTTGCTGCAGTTGCGGTTTCATCTCCGGCCAGTGCGCGGCGTCTTTCCACGGGCGAAGTGAAATTGCCTGATCTTTATTTTTACTGGCTTCATATCCGCTTTCTGTGTCTTGGCGTGATTGTCATGCTCGCGGTATCTTTTTTGTCACGCGATAATGCCCGGCGCATGGGTATTCTGCTTGCTGCGGGGATGATATTTGCCCTGTTTCTCGTGCCGGTTCTGGGAACGGAAGTGAACGGTTCACGCCGCTGGATCAATCTGGGCATTGGCTTCCAGCCATCAGAGTTTCTCAAGCCCGCCTTTGCCATTGTGATGGCATGGATATTGAGCTGGAGAATGCGTGATCCCAAATTGCCCGTTATGTGGGTGGTCACAGGGCTGATGCTTCTGATTGCCGTATTGCTGATGCTGCAACCCAATCTGGGCGATGCGATTCTGTTCGGTTGCGTCTGGCTGGTGCTGGTTCTGCTGGCAGGCATTCCCTTCAAACGGATAGGCATATTGCTTGGGGTTGTTATGGCAGGGCTTCTTTCGGCCTATTTTTTCTACGACAATGCGCGCCACCGGATAGACAGTTTTCTCGGCGGGGGAACCGCATATGATCAGGTGGACCTTGCCCAGCGGACATTGCTGGGTGGTGGGTGGACTGGCGCAGGCATCCAGCTGGGTGTGCGCAAGTTCAGCCTGCCCGAAGCACACACCGATTATATTTTTTCAGTCATAGGTGAGGAGTTTGGCCTGCTGGTTTGTGCGCTGCTGGTCATTGTTTATGTCGCACTGGTTGCAAGAGTGCTGATCCGTCTTGCCAATGAAGAGGATATGTTCACCCTGCTGGCAGGTGCCGGGCTGGTAACACAGATTGGTGCGCAGGCCTTTATCAATATTCTGGTCAATTTGCAGATGTTTCCATCAAAGGGCATGACCTTGCCTCTGGTGTCTTATGGTGGATCATCCACCATTGCCGTTTGTCTTGCTATAGGCCTGCTGCTGGCCATCACCCGACGAAACCCCTACCTCCAGCGCAAGGCTCCCGGATTGAAAGAGCTGTTGCCAGTCAGGGGGGCGCGGACATGAGCGGTGCAAACAGGCATTTTGTCCTCGCAGCCGGAGGGACAGGCGGCCATCTGATTCCTGCCTTCGCGCTGGCGGTTGAACTGGATCGTCGCGGTCATCATGTGGCGCTGGTGACGGATAAGCGCGGGGCTGACATTCCCGGAAAGCCTGATTTCCTTCCTGTCCATGTTTTGCCGGCCGGACGGTTCGGGAAAAACCCGCTCAAATGGGTGGGGGGTGCCCGCTCCGTGTGGGAAGGGCGCAAAATGGCCCTGCGCCTGTTCGAGACATTTGACCCGTCTGCCATTGTAGGTTTCGGGGGCTATCCGGCCTTGCCAACCTTGCTTGCGGCGACCTCTGCCGGGATACCATCGGTTATTCATGAGCAAAATGCCGTTCTTGGCCGGGTAAACCGGCTGCTGTCTGGCCGGGTGGATGCGATTGCAACTGCCTATCCTGATATTGAGCGCCTCAAGCAAAAATATGAATCCAGAACCTGCCTTGTCGGTAATCCGGTGCGGGCAGAGGTGCTGGCCTTGCGGGATCAGTCATTCCCTCCTTTCACCGAAGATGGGCTTCTGCGCGTGCTGGTTACCGGCGGAAGTCAGGGCGCACGGGTCCTGTCAGATATTGTGCCGGATGGGCTGGCCATGCTGCCACCGGCCCTGCGCACAAGGTTGCAGGTGACACAGCAATGTCGCCCGGAAGATATTGACGCGGTGCGTGCACGCTATGCCAATCATGATATTCCGGCGGAGCTTGCAACCTATTTTGAAGATATGTCTGCGCGGCTTGCCGATGCGCATCTGTTTATTGGTCGGGCGGGAGCCTCCACTATTGCGGAACTGACTGTCGTGGGTCGGCCTGCCATTCTGGTGCCGTTGCCTATTGCCACGGATGACCATCAGGCCGCCAATACGCGGGAGGTGGTTCAGGCTGGCGGGGCACGTGCTATCCGGCAGGAACACTTTACCGGCAAAGAGCTGGCAAAGCAGATACAGGTGATGGCCCAGCACCCCGAAACACTTGCCAATGCCGCCCATGCAGCGTGGAATTGCGGGCGACCCCATGCGGCGCGTGATCTGGCTGATCTGGTGGAAAGCCTTGGCGGGGCAGAGATGATGGATGTGATCCGTGTGGATCGGGATAATCCGCGTCGCTCTACCAAAGAAGCAATGGCAAGGAATGGTATATCATGAGGGGTGTCGGCACCGATATTGGCACGATCCATTTTGTCGGGATTGGTGGCATTGGCATGTCGGGCATTGCGGAAGTCATGCACAATCTGGGCTATCAGGTGCAGGGCAGCGACATTGCCGATGGCCCCAGTGTTGAGCGTTTGCGCACTCGCGGTATTCCGGTGTCCATTGGTCATGCGGCCGAAAATGTCGAGGATGTAGCCGTGGTCGTGACCTCTACGGCTGTCAGGCGCACTAACCCTGAAGTGGTTTACGCGCTGGAGCATCGTATTCCGGTTGTCCGCCGGGCAGAGATGCTGGCGGAACTGATGCGCCTGAAAAGCACGGTTGCGGTGGCGGGCACGCATGGCAAAACCACCACGACCAGCATGATTGCCGCATTGCTGGATGCGGGCGGAATTGATCCGACCGTGATTAATGGCGGAATTATCAATCAATATGGCTCCAACGCCCGAATGGGCGCGTCTGACTGGATGGTGGTTGAGGCGGATGAAAGCGATGGCAGCTTTCTGAAGCTTGACGGGACGATTGCGGTTGTGACCAATATCGATCCGGAGCATCTGGACCATTACGGATCGTTTGATGCGGTGAAAGAAGCATTTATCGAATTTATCGAGAATGTTCCTTTCTACGGTGCTGCGGTCCTGTGTGTTGATCATCCCGAAGTGCAGGGCGTAATTTCAAGAGTGCGCGACCGGCGCGTTATCACCTATGGTTTTTCAGCGCAGGCGGATCTTCGCGGTGAAAATATTCGCAGCGAAGATGGCGCCAATGTGTTTGATATTGTCCTGCGAGAACGTGACGGGAGCCTGAGGCGGATCGAGAATGTGCACCTTCCCATGCCGGGGCGCCACAATGTGCAAAATGCGCTGGCTGCCATTGCTGTTGCGCTGGAAATGGGTTGCGAGGAAGAGATTATCCGCACAGGCTTCTCCCGTTTTGACGGGGTGAAACGTCGCTTTACGCGGGTAGGGGAAGTGGCAGGCGCCACAATCATTGATGATTACGCACATCATCCGGTAGAAATAACCGCCGTTTTGTCCGCTGCGCGCGAAGCGGCAAAAGGACGGGTTATCGCCGTGGTGCAGCCGCATCGCTATACCCGCCTGCGCGATTTGATGGATGCCTTCCAGACAGCCTTTAACGATGCCGATATTGTCCATGTGGCACCAGTCTATCCGGCTGGAGAAGATCCGATTGAAGGCATTGATTCCGGGACTCTGGCTCACGGGCTAAAACTTCGCGGCCATCGGGAGGCGGGGACGATTTCTGATGCCGATGATCTGGCTGACCGTCTGGCTCATTCGCTGCATGAAGGAGATATGGTTGTGTGCCTTGGGGCGGGGGATATCACCCGCTGGGCAGCCGGTCTGGCAGATGCCGTCATGGATCGGCGGGGCAAGGGGCAGGAAAAATCATGAGCACGGCCACACTTCCGGCTGTGCGTGGCCGTCTGACACCTGATGCGCCGCTTGCGCCGCTTGTCTGGTTCAAGTCCGGGGGGCCTGCCCAGTGGCTGTTTGAACCGCGCGATACACAGGATTTGCAGGATTTTCTGGCAGGGCTTGATCCGGCTGTGCCGGTGATGGCGCTGGGGCTGGGTTCCAACCTTATTGTGCGTGATGGCGGGGTTAGTGGTGTGGTGGTCCGGCTGGGCAAGGCGTTCGCCACCGTAACAGGTTCTGCTACTGATCCGCTGGTGCTGGAATGTGGCGGAGGGGCATCGGGAATCCTGGTGTCTTCCAAAGCGCGCGATTCCGGCATGGCGGGGCTGGAATTCCTGCGATCCATTCCGGGCACGGTTGGCGGTTTTGTGCGCATGAATGGCGGCGCCTATGGGCGTGAGGTCAGGGATATTCTCCTTGATTGTGATGTTGTCCTGCGCACAGGTGAATTGCGCAACCTGACTCTTGCAGATTTGCACTACTCTTATCGTCATTCGCAATTGCCCGAAGGGGCCGTCGTTGTCAGTGCGCGTTTTCGCGGGGTGCAGGGCGAGCCGGAGAATATTCAGGCCGAGATGGACCGGATTTCTGCCTCGCGGGAGCAAAGCCAGCCCCTGCGCAGCAAAACCGGCGGTTCGACCTTCAAGAACCCGCCCGGTCACAAGGCGTGGCAACTGGTGGATGCGGCAGGGTGCAGGGGGCTAATGCGGGGCGGTGCGCAGGTGAGCGAAAAGCATACCAATTTTCTGATCAATACCGGCTCTGCAACCAGCACAGATATTGAAGAACTGGGCGAGGAAGTGCGTCGCCGTGTAAAAGGCAGCCAGGGCATCGAACTGGAATGGGAAATTCAGCGGGTAGGCCGGCAATGATGATGCAGAAACTTCATGTTGTAGTGCTGATGGGCGGCTGGGCGAATGAACGCCCCGTATCGCTGATGAGCGGAGAAGGCGTGGCTGCGGCGCTGGAATCGCGCGGGCACAGTGTAACACGTATCGATATGGATCGTGATGTGGCCCAGCGTATCGCGCTTGCCGCGCCGGATGTGGTGTTTAACGCGCTGCATGGAGTTCCCGGAGAAGATGGCACCGTTCAGGGGATGCTCGATCTGATGGGCATACCCTATACGCATTCAGGCATGGTGACATCGGTTATTGCTATTGACAAGGAACTGACCAAACAGACTCTGGTTCCTCGCGGTATCCCTATGCCAGCAGGCAAAATTGTGGAAAGTGAATCCCTTTATGCAGGTGATCCACTCCCTCGCCCCTATGTGCTGAAGCCGGTCAATGAAGGGTCATCGGTTGGCGTGGCGATTGTGACGGATGAAGGCAATTACGGCAATCCGATCCAGCGGGACGCTGTTGGCCCGTGGCAGAAATTCGACCATCTTCTGGCAGAGCCATATATTCGCGGCCGGGAGCTGACCACGGCTGTTATCGGTTCCAAAGCACTGACCGTAACCGAGCTGGTCCCCAAAAGCGGATTTTATGATTTCGACGCGAAATATACCGACGGGATGACACAGCATGTTTGCCCCGCAGAGATACCCGAAAACATAGCCCGCCTGTGTATGGAATATGCACTCAAGGCTCACCAGTTGCTGGGGTGCAGGGGCACGAGCCGGACAGATTTTCGCTGGGATGATACACAAGGGGCCGATGGTCTTTTCGTGCTGGAAACAAATACCCAGCCCGGCATGACCCCGCTCAGTCTGGTGCCGGAACAGGCCCGCCATTGCGGGATGAGTTACGAGGATCTGGTGGAAGCCATCATTGCCGAGGCATTGGCTGGTCATCAGAAAACGGGTGGAGGCTGATGGCCGAGACGATCAGACGGGCAGGGAAGGGCGTCAGGCGTTCTGCATCGGCGAAAAGCCGTTCCGATGCTGCGCGCAAGGCCAGGGCGCGGACGAATGGCGCTGTAGGTTCGGCACTGGCACTTTTGCCTTTCACCGAAGAGCAGCTTCACCGTGTTTTTGTTGGCCTGCTGCTGGCAAGTGCTGTTGTTCTGGCCGGTTTTATTGCCTCGCTGGCAGGTGTTCCCGCTCTGGCGCAGCAGCAGTTTTCAGTGCTGGCATCTGATGCAGGCTTTGAAGTGCGCCGCATTCGTGTAACCGGCACCAAACGCATGAATGAGCTGAAAGTCTATGAGCGGGTTCTGGGTGAGCGTGACCGCCCCATGCCTATGGTGGATCTGGAAGCCCTGCGCGCCGACCTGCTTGACCTGAGCTGGGTTCAGGATGCGCGTGTTTCCCGTCAATTGCCTGATACTCTGGCGATAGATATTGTTGAACGCACGCCTCATGCAGTTCTGAAAAAGCCGGGTCATTTTGTTCTGATTGATGCAACGGGCCACGAACTTGAACCAGTCAGCGAAAAAAATGCGCAGGATATGCTGATCGTGTCCGGCCCCGGAGCCAGTCGATATGTTCCGGCACTGACGGATATACTCAATGCCGCCCCTGCCTTGCGTCCGCAGGTGCATGAGGCAGAATGGATCGGTAACCGGCGCTGGAACCTTACCTTTCGCACCGGGCAGGTGCTGGCTTTGCCGCAGGGAGACGATCAGGCCGCTGGCGCGCTGGTGTCCTTTGCCCGGCTTGATGGCAAGAGCCGGCTGCTCGGCGGCAAGGTCGCCACATTTGATATGCGTGCGCCAGAGCGGATTTACATGCGTATTCCCGGTCGTCAGCAGCAGGACATGAAAACGGTGGAGAAAAACTGATGGGTATGCCGCGCATCAGCCGCACTATCGGGGCGATTAATGTCGGATCGTTCCGGATTTCAGCGATGATTCTGGGCGTATCGGAAGTCGGGGAAATGGTCGTTCTTGGCTCTGGCCACCGGGCAAGTGCAGGGATCAAGGACGGCTTTGTGACCGATATGCGCGCGGCAACCTTTGCTATTCGCGATGCGGTGGAGCGGGCGGAAAAAAGTTCCGGCGTGAGTGTTTCCAGTGTGTGGGTCGGGTGCTCTGGTGCAGGGCTGGCGAGTATGACCCACAAGGTTGAGGTTCCGATAGGCGGAAGGCGGATTCAGGAAGATGATGTAGAGGACCTGCTTCTGTCTGCGCGTGACTGCATCGAGCCTGACGGGCGTATGGTGCTCCATGCACAGCCAGCCTATTATACGCTTGATAGCGCCAATGATGTGGCAAACCCTGTCGGATTACATGCCGAGCAATTGGGGGTGGAAATCCATGTGATGCTGGCAGACGGAGCGCCGGTTCGCAATCTTACCGAGGCAGTGCAGAACGCCCATTTGCATGTTCAGTCCATTATCGCCGCACCGCTTGCGGCCGGATATGCCTGCCTCAGCCCGGAAGAGCGCGATCTTGGCACGGCTCTGATTGAAATTGGCGGTGATGTGACCAATGTTGCCGTCTATTCCGGCGGGATGCTGGTGGGGCTGGAAACGATCCGTTACGGATCAGGCGATATAACCGATGCCATTGCCAGCGTGCTGGGTATCCGGCGTTCCCAGGCGGAACGATTGAAGTGTGTTTCAGGCTCCGCCATTGCCAGCCCGACAGATCACCGTGAACTGGTGTGCGTCAGCGCCCCCGGCGATGACGGTGAAGGGCCGATCGCGCGTGGGGCAGATGACAAGAATCGTATTCCTCGTGCCGCTATGGTTGCCGTGATCACTGAAGAATTGGGGAAATTGACAGATGCCATCAGCCATTCCCTGAAGAATATGCATTTTTCCGGCACTCATGGCGGACAGGTTGTTCTGACAGGCGGTGGCGCCGAACTTGCCGGTATCGCAGAATTTACTCAAGCGGCCTTGGGGCGTCCGGTGCGAATTGGCAAACCGCCAGCGTTAAGAGGGCTGCCCGAAGGCCATGGAACGCCCGGTTTTTCGACATTGACGGGGCTGTGTCTTTATGCGCTGGAAGACCCGGTAGATATTCGCGCAGCGGGTTCAGCCTATCAGAAAACTGTCAGCTATTCCGGATTGGGCCTGTTCAACCGCGTGATTGGCGCGGTCAAGGAGTATTTCTGATTGTCTTGCACTGTGGATAACGCGCGCGAATACGTGCAATACCGCTTTTGAATGTGGCAAAGTGCCACAGATTTATTTTTCCTGTGCCTCATGTGACATCAAGAGGCCCCCCTGGAGGGAAGTAGAATGAGCATTAATATCGGACCGCCAGCTTCTGATGAAAAGCGTCCACGGATCACTGTCATAGGCGTTGGCGGTGCAGGTGGCAATGCGATTGCCAATATGATTGATGCCCAGATAGAAGGCGTCGATTTTATTGTTGCCAATACAGATGCCCAGGCGCTGAATATTTCTTCTGCCGAACGTCGTATCCAGCTTGGGCCGGATATTACCGGCGGCCTTGGTGCCGGTGCGCGGCCCGAAGTGGGCAAGGCTGCAGCCGAAGAGACAGTTTCCGAAATAGAGGAAGCTCTCGAAGGTGTGAATATGTGCTTCATCGCTGCCGGTATGGGCGGGGGCACCGGAACCGGAGCCGCTCCGGTGATTGCCGAAGCGGCGCGGCGCAAGGGTGTGCTGACCGTTGGCGTTGTGACCAAGCCGTTCCTGTTTGAAGGCACGCGCCGTATGCGGGCGGCAGATGCCGGAATTGATGAACTGCAACAGCATGTAGATACGCTGATTGTCATTCCGAACAAGAACATGTTTCTGTTCGCCAAGGCGGAAACTACTTTCAAGGAAGCCTTTGAGCTGGAGGATGATGTCCTTCAGCAAGGCGTAAGATCAATCACTGACCTGATGGTCATGCCTGGCCTGATCAATCTTGACTTTGCCGATGTGCGCTCTGTCATGAGCGAAATGGGCAAGGCCATGATGGGAACCGGCGAGGGTGAGGGTGAAAACCGCGCTCTGGAAGCCGCTGAACGCGCTATTGCCAACCCGCTGCTTGACGGAGTGAGTATGCAGGGGGCCAAGGGCGTCATCATCTCGATTATCGGCGGCGAGGATATGAAGCTGCTTGAAGTGGATGAAGCGGCCAATCATATCCGTGAGCTTGTCGATGATGATGCGAACATCATCTGGGGCTCTGCCTTTAACCCTGATCTGGATGGGCGTATCCGCGTTTCCGTTGTGGCGACAGGCATAGAAAATGATGGCGTGGCAGACAGTGTCAGCAATCAGCGCATGTCCTTATCTGGCGGAAGGGCCCCGAAACGGCCTGTTCTGGATTCGCCGGAAGAAGATATCACAGCCACCGGGGATGAAGATGTTTCCCTGACCCTGACCGAGCAGGCGAAGCCTGAAGAAGACAGTGCTGAAACGGGGGCAAGTTCTCTGGCAGGGCTGCATAACCGCACTGAAGAGGCAGATCCGTGGGGTGAGGATGAACAGGCTTATTCCCCTCCACCTGCGTCACCTGCTCCTGACAAGGCGGAAGCGGATAAGGACGAATTGGTATCCCGGCTCTCGGCATCTGCGACGGATGAATCTGACTGGGGTGATACCGAAAGCGATTCTGGCAAACCGGATGCAAAAGCGCCCTTGAATCTTTCCTCGGATGATGAAGATGCAGCCAGCCCGGGTGAGCTTTTGCTTGGTGGTGGAGAAATGGCAGGTGATGAGCCTGCCTCTGAGGATACGCAACCTCCTGCATCGGGACGTCGTCGTGGTCTTGTTACCGGCGAAGATAGCTCTGGTTCCGAAAATACGACCCTGTTTGAGCGTATGGCAAGTCTTTCTCGCGGCCCTGCGCGCAGCCAGGACGATGATGAGGAGGACGAAGATGATGAGGAAAACGGCAATGGCGGTCGATCCATCAATATTCCCCGTTTTTTGAATCGTCAGAATAACCAGTAAAACCGGATCGGGTGTTCACCTTGTTCGGAGCAGGTTCAGCCGGGCAAGCGCATGGTGCTTTCCCGGAAGGACGTCAGTTTTGCAGTTAAACAATTTGCGATTTCCATCGGGTTGCCGGGCGATGAAACGCCTGTCATGCAGTGTGGCCGAAACTGCCACGGCCTGTTTTCTGCTATCCACGGCCTGTTCCGTGCCAGTGCTGGCGCAAGGGCAGAGTATGGTGTCCCGTCCGGTAGTACAGGCGTTGCCCGCGCGTGAGGTTGATGATCTTAACGCTGCGCTTGGCCGTCTTGCACGTAACCCGCGTGATTCAAGTGCCCTGATTGATGCGGGTAATGCCGCTCTTGATCTTGGAGATGTGGACGGAGCCATAGGCTTTTTTGGTCGGGCAGATGAATATTCGCCGGGGAACTCGCGGGTTAAGATGGGGCTGGCACGAGCCTATTTGCACTCTGAACGCCCGATTGAGGCACTGCGTCTGATTAATGAGGCAGAAGCGGCGGGCGCATCAACCCAGTCTGTCGATGCCGAACGTGCTCTTGCCTATGATCTGGTCGGAGATAATCAGAGCGCGCAAATCTATTATCAGCGTGTTCTTGGCGCGCGCGAAGATGCAGAAACGCGGCGGCGCCTTGCGCTTAGTCAGGCTATTTCGGGCGACAGGAAAGCAATGGAGAAAACATTGCGCCCCCTGCTTGACCAGCAGGACCGTGCTGCTTTCCGAACTCGCGCCATGGGGCTGGCAGTTCTTGGAGAGACCAGAGAAGCGCAGAAAATTGTGAATGTTGTCATGCCGGGTGACATGGCAGAGCGTATTTCACCCTATCTCGGTTATATGCCGCGCCTGACCAGAGCGCAGCAGGCCGCTGCTGGCAATCTGGGTATTTTCCCGCGTGCTGCCCAAATCGGACATGATGATCCGCGTATCGCTGCCTATAGTGGGAGTAGTGGAGGAAATCAGTCGGTGGCTCGTCCTGCACCGGGCAGAGTCCCGTCACCTGCTGTTACCCCTGCGCCTGTCACGAACAATTCTGATCAAAGGCTGGTTCCTGCTGGCAGGCCCTTAGGCTCGGCGGTGTCTGAAAAGACCAGTTCCCGTCAGGCACGGACAGCTTCAGGCCAGACTTTTCAGCAAAGAATAGATGACCGGCATAATGCTCCGGTGCGGCCGGGACCGGGAAGGCGGGCCAAAGCCGATAGCACTGATGCGTCACCTGCACCTGCCGATACGACAGGCTCTCCCCGTCAGACAGCGGCAATGTCAGCAGCGGCAATGGCAGCAGCGCCAGTGACTCCTGCCCCTGTGCCGTCAGTTTCTGCACAACAGACAGCTCTGCCTCAGACGCAAGCTGCTGATACAACACGCCTTGCCGCGGTAAAATCGACGGAATTGCCGGCTGTAGCACCAATAACAAGGCTATCTGAGCTGGCCCCGACGGGCTCCGCGTCCATTTCATCACCTGCAATAGCGCCAACACCTGCACCAGTTTCTTCTCCTGCCGCTGCAGGGGGGGCTGCCGCATCCAGTGCAGATACAAAGCCGGGGTTCAACACGACTTTGGGGGCTCCCGCATCCAGTGCAGCTCCAAAGCCGGGGTTCAACACGACTTTGGAGGCTGGTCTCAGCTCTGCCACCCGGCCGGCTTCTCCGGTAAAGACGGAATCTTCGTCGCCAGCGCCTATTTCTGCGCAACCTGCTTCATCGCTGCCTGTTGCGGTTGCTCCGCCTTCCTCGTCTTCCGCATCTTCCCCGGTATCGACCACCGGAATATCTGCGCCAGCGCAA
>JBKEEC010000120.1:0-3329 GCA_047975785.1 Sphingomonadaceae bacterium
CCAGCGCCCTGACACGGCCTCATAGAGGCAATTTTCGCATCTGGCTTGCTTTATTTTCAGTTCCGAAGATGCGGCAGCACCGGTACCGCGGAAGAAAGTTCCACATGGCTGCGATTGCCTCGTAGCACGAACCGCTGTCGCGGAGTGGTGCTGGTGATGTAAAGCATCCCATCTATCGCTACGACTGATTGAACGCGGGCTGTTGCAGGCAGATGTCAGACAAAGGAGACCGTCAAACAAAGAATGTCCTTTGACAGCAAAGATGGACTCAGAACGCCAGAACAAATCGTGATTTGTCAAAAGGGTGTGACAAGAGTTTGGACCGATACCTGCGATTTTTGACAAGAGGCAGGACCGAACACTTAGATTCAATATCTTACATTGGTGGTGCGTCCCGCATTGAAAGGGCCTTGAAGCACGCCGAGATTTGATGAGTTCACTGATCGACTTGAGCCAAGTGCAGTCCATCAGGCCGCGAGACCTGCGGAACCATGTGATCAAGGAGCACTCAGACTAGCCGCGAGCGCCGAAGCGATGAAGTCTGCAGCATAGCGGACATGCGCGTTGGTGCGAACATCTTCATGAAGCACGAGCCAAACCGGTAACGAAGGCATTTCAAGGTCAAGATGCACTTTCTTGAGAGTGGGTATATTTCGTGTCAGAATTTCTTGGGCAAATCCCAGTCCGGCACCAGCCAGCAACAGGTTCCACGCGACCATTTGATCGTCGCAGCGCAGCGGGAAATCGCTTCGAGCAAATGACAGCCCATGGGTAGAAAAGGCTTTGATCATGGCGTCGTCACGATCAAAGCCGATGATGTCATGATTCCGCAAATCATCTTTGTTCGCCGGGTAGCCCTTGCGTTCAAGATACCCCTTGGTTCCAAACAGGCCCAATGCCACTTGGCCGAGCTTACGGGCGATCAATGATTCTTGCGTAGGATCGACCATGCGGATGGCAATATCGGCATCGCGGCGCAGAAGATTCTGCGAGGCATCGGACGCATCTATCTCAATGCGAATACTGGGTTCTGCCTCACGCAAATTTGCGATGATCGGAGGTAGTAGCAGATTGGCAACAACGACCGACGCGGTGATGCGCACCGTTCCTTCAAGGCAAACGGACTTGCCCCGCGCCTTCAACTGAAGTGCCTCAGCCGCTTGTCCCATCAGACGCGCGTCACCAATCAGGGTGAGCGCGGTTTCGGTGGGGGCAAGGCCACGCACGGAACGGGTGAAGAGCAACGCTCCAATTGCCGCTTCGAGCTCACGAATATGACGGCCTAATGTCGGCTGACTCAACTCCAACTGTCTCGACGCGCGCGAAAGCGAGCCGGTGTCCAGCACAGCCAGAAATGTTCGCAGTTGGGTCCAATCAAAGCCATTCATTTTTGAACATATATCATGCAAAATTAGCTTCTATCAATTCATATATGATTTCCCATATGTTGCTCACCAACGGCATATGAGGAAAGAAGACCATGACAGGAAGCGTTACGGGAGCACCACGGCATTTGTTAAGGGCCGAGGGCATGGCAGTGTTGATTGCAGCGGGATCAGCATATGCGCAGACCGGAGCCAGTTGGTGGCTGTTCGCAATGCTCTTTCTGGCACCGGACCTGTCCATTCTGGGCTATCTGGCCGGACCCAGGATCGGTGCGATTTGTTACAATGCGACGCACTCATATCTTCTGCCGCTAGGTTTCTGCGCATGGGGCTTGGTCCACCCTGAGTCATGGGCGCTCGCCCTTGGACTGATCTGGGCTGCACATGTCGGTCTCGACCGGATGCTTGGCTTTGGCTTGAAATATGCAGCCGATTTCAAGGCCAGCCACCTGGGGTGGCCCGAATGGGGCCTCACTGGCGTGCGGTGATCGACGGTACATCGGCTATTTTTGGCGGCAATCGGCGGTGTTGGGGGCCGAAGACGGCGAAACGGAGAACTACATCTATGCTATTGTCACATGAATTGATCGGGTCGTGCGGTCCGTTCCAATCGCGACCATCCATCGCGCAGTAGCGGTTCGCCGGAGTCAGCCTTATGATTACCTGGTCCATGGCATGGTCATGCTCGGCGTTTTGCAGCGATTAGCCGCAATATCAAAGCTGCAAGCCCGATGGCTACGGGCACCGCATATCCGATGCTGTCGGGAATACGCTTGAACGATGCGGCCATGAAAACCAGCCAGATGACCCAAACTCCGATGCCGTGAATGAGCTTCCATACACGCGGCCCCACCAGCTTTGCGGTACCATCGAACGAAGTGATTGCCATAAGCGCGATGAACACATAGCCGATGAGGCCGGGTAGGTGACGGCATTTTGGGCGCGCAAACCTGCTTCGCTTGAGGTGGTCCCGCCTTCTTGGACAGTTTGGCGGCTGAGTTAAGCTAATCCCGGTTGTCGTTCATGCCGCCTGTTTGATCATCAGATCATGGGCGGCATGCCCCCCATGATCTGATTGCCCGATCCGCCGATAGGCCTCGACCGGGGTTCTCCCGGCCAGGCCCGAGTGCGGACGCTGGGTGTTGTAATAGGTGATCCAGCGGCCAAGGCCAGCTTTCAACTCCGAGCCGGTTTCGAAGGCATGGAGATAGACGCATTCGTACTTCAGGGATCGCCAAAGGCGCTCGATGAAGACATTGTCCATCCACCGGCCCCGCCCGTCCATGCTGATGCGGACTTCGGCGTCGCGCAGCACGCTGGTGAAGGCGTAGCTGGTAAACTGGCTGCCCTGGTCCGTGTTGAAGATTTCCGGCTTGCCGAAGCGGGCCAAGGCTTCCTCCAGAGCGGCGACGCAGAAGCCAGCATCCATCGTGTTCGACAGCCGCCAGGCCAGCACCTTGCGGGTCGCCCAGTCCATGATCGCCACCAGATAGAGGAAGCCGCGCCGCATCGGGATGTACGTCACGTCTGCGCACCACACGTGATTGGGCCGTTCGATCGCAGCCCCACGCAGCAGATACGGATAGACCCGGTGCTGCGGGTGCGGATCGCTCGTGCGCGGGCGCTGGTAGATCGGCGTCAGGCCCATCTTCGCCATCAGCCGTCGCGCCCGACGGCGACCAACGTCCCAGCCATTGCGCCGCAGGTGCCGCGCCATCTGGCGACTGCCGTACCATGGGCAGTCCAGGAACGTCGCGTCGATCACCCGCATCAGCGCCAACGTCTCGTCCGTTTCCGGTACCGGGCTGTAGTAATAGGATGAGCGGCTGATCGACAATAGTCGGCATTGTGCCGCGATCGACAGGCGGTGGTGAGCAGGCTCGATCATCGACCGCCTCCGTGCCACGCTCATCGACCGGAGGCTTTCGCTAAAAAATCGCGTTC
>JBKEEC010000121.1:0-16718 GCA_047975785.1 Sphingomonadaceae bacterium
AATGGTGATGTATTCGTATCAGAAGCCATGAGCGTTTCCAAAGGCCGACTGGCGGCGGATAAGGCTGACCTGCCAGCTTTGGCCAAGGATGCGCGCAGTGCCAGTTCAAAGGCAGTCACCGCAATGGCAGCAGGTGATGCATTTCTGAGCTATGGTGATGCCGCCCAGGCCGAGGAAATGTACACTATTGCACTGACCAAGCCGGGCGTGGATTCGGACCGCGCACTGACCCGGCTTGGCATCGCGCAAATTGACCTTGGAAAATATGAGGACGCCAAAGCGACTTTTGCCAAGGTGCAGGGGTCGCGTGGCCAGATCGCCCAGCTCTGGGCACTTTATGCCAATCAGGAAGCTGGTGGCTAAATCTGGCTGGCAATAACTGCCATTCATCATCAATCAGGTGAATGAAATATCAGGGCGCGTGTGAATGGACATTTGCGCGCGCCTTTTTATTTTGCATCTTTTTGTTTTTCAAATGGATATTGAGCAAATCTAACGCAATCTCTTGACCCAGACATGGCCGTTATCCCGCCGCTCGGTCCGGAATTGTGGTATGGCCTCAATCAGGTCAATCAGACGGGTGTAACCATAATTCCGGGCATCAAAGCTGGATCGGTTGCCCGCCCGCTGGCCGACTTCCGAAAGCCGGGCATAGCCCTGATCGTCACGCTTGCTGGCATTATATGCATCAAACAGCAGGTTACGTAGCGCATTGTCAATCGAGGCGCTGTTGTCATCTGTACTCTCTGTGCCGGTTGCATTATCTGGAGATTCTGCGGCCTGTTCATGTCTGACAAGCGCATCTACATCAATAAAACGCGTGCAGGCCTGGCGGAAAGCCTCGGTAGTCTGGCGACTGCCAAAACCATATACGGGATAGCCTTCCTGCCGGATGCGCATGGCCAGCGGCATAAAGTCGCTGTCCGAGCTCATGATCCCAAAGCCGTGCACGCGCCCCTGATACAGCAAATCCATCGCATCGATGGTCATCTTCATGTCGGTGGCGTTCTTGCCCTTGGTAATGTCAAATTGTTGCTGGGTTTCGATGCCATAGCGATGAACAATATCGGCCCACCCCTTCAGTGCCGGTTTACGCCAATTACCATATGCGCGCCGGACGGTAACCTGTCCCAGCTCTGCCAGCACGGTCATGACCGGATCAATACCGGCAGATGATGCGTTATCAGCATCAATCAGCAGGGCTATATTTTGTGTTTGTGTGTCAGCCATTACCGGGTGTGATGGCAAGCACGGATCAAAGACGCAAGTTATTCTACAGGAATGAACTGGTCTATATCTTCATCCAGAAAGTGAAGTACACCATCTGAGATAGCGAAAAATGCACCACGAACTGTCAGAGTTCTGCGCTTTTCTTTTTCAACAACGCAGGGAAATGTGCGCAAATTGGCGAGGCTGACTTTAACCGCGGCCTGTTCCATCGCCCGTTCTGCCGGGCGTCCCTCTATCCCGTATTCTCTGGCAACAGGCTTACGCGCCTGATCCAGCATGGAAATCCAGTTGGCAATGAAGCCGCCCTTGCCCGGTTCTGTTCCGTGCAATTCCTGTGTCAGAGCGGCCTTGCAGCCGCCGCACATTCCATGCCCCATGACCACGACTTCACGCACTTTCAAAACCTGAACAGCAAATTCCAGTGCTGCAGATACGCCGTGAAGCCCCGGCGTTGTTTCAAACGGTGGAACCATGGCGGCAACATTTCGCACAACAAAAATTTCACCTGGATCGGCGTCAAAAATCTGTGCCGGATCAACCCTGCTGTCTGAACAGGCGATAATCATGACTTTTGGTTCCTGCCCTTCGCGCAGGGCGGCCCAGCGTTCCCGACGCGTATCCCATCCGGCAGCCCGGAAGCGGCGATAGCCCTCAATCAGATGGGCAAGTTCAAGAGAAGGTTTGGCAATCATGCCGGGCTGATGCCTTCGGCAATGTCTGTTGGCAAGCCTTTCCGCGCACTTCTGGCACGGTACCCATTGTCAGCAAGCACTCCTGCGCTTAAGTGGACGGCATGAATGATGTGTCAAGCGAACCGAAAATCCCCGGCAGCAGGCCGGAAAGACAACGCAAGCCAGACTGGATTCGCGTAAAGGCGCCGACCAGTAAAGGGTTTAACGAGACACGCAAATTGATGCGTGACCTCAACCTGAATACGGTGTGTGAAGAAGCTGCCTGCCCGAATATTGGTGAATGCTGGACCAAAAAACACGCTACGGTGATGATTCTGGGTGATGTCTGCACCCGCGCCTGTGCGTTTTGTAATGTTAAAACGGGTATGCCGCGCATTGTAGACCCGCTTGAGCCGGAGCATGTGGCAAGCGCAGCGGCGCAGATGGGGCTGGAACATATTGTTGTGACATCGGTTGATCGCGATGATCTGCCTGATGGCGGGGCAGGGCAGTTTGTCAAGGTGATAGAGGCTTTGCGCCGTGAAACACCGAATACGACAATCGAGATCCTGACGCCTGATTTTCGAGGCAAGATGCGCCCCGCGCTGGAGGCGATCTGCGCAGCCGGACCGGATGTTTATAATCACAATCTGGAAACCGTGCCCCGTCTTTATCCGACTATCAGGCCGGGGGCGCGCTATTATGCCTCACTCCGTTTGCTGGAAGAGGTCAAAGGTCATGATCCCATGATTTTTACCAAATCGGGCATTATGCTGGGTCTGGGGGAGCAACGGCTTGAAGTACATCAGGTCATGGATGACATGCGCAGTGCCGAAGTAGATTTCATTACTATGGGGCAATATCTTCAGCCAACGCCCAAACATGCCAATGTAGAGGAGTTTGTCACTCCAAAGGCGTTTGATGCCTATGGCGCAATTGCGCGCGCAAAAGGATTTTTGCAAGTTGCTGCTACGCCGCTTACCCGCTCCAGCTATCATGCGGGTGATGATTTCGCCCAGATGCGAGCCGCACGGGAAGCCCGGCTCGCAAAGGCAGGCAAACAAAGCTGATGCCCGGTATTCATGAGGTCCGGTTTCTTCCATGGAGTGCCGGGCAAATGTTTGATCTCGTGGCCGATGTGGGGCGATATGCCGAATTTCTGCCCTGGGTTGTCGCAACACGAATAAAATCTGATAGTGAAACAGAAATGGTTGCCGATATGCTGATCGGATTCAAGGCTTTGCGAGAAAAATTTACGTCGCGCGTTGCCAAGGATCGTCCCCGGCAGATCAAGGTTCACTATATGGATGGCCCGCTCCGCGATCTGGATAATGTCTGGAACTTTGCGCCTTTACCGGAAGGAGGGTGCGAGGTGGACTTTACGGTGGAGTTCACCTTTCGCAATGCCATGTTTGAGAGGTTGGCCGGCCAGTATTTTGACCGTGCTTTTCGTAAAATGGTGACAGCATTTGAAGATCGCGCCCGTGAACTTTACGGCAACAATAATTCCAGCCCGCAAATCAGTGCCTGACGACGGATTTCTGACCGATCGCTGGAATCGAACAGTTTCATCTCGCCTTCCGGTTCTGCTTCCTCATTATGCGTTGCACGGGCAAAAACCACTGTCCCGACCGGCTTGTGCTCGGTTCCACCTTCCGGCCCGGCAATACCACTGATTGCGACTGCCACATCGGCTGAGCTTCGGTCGATTGCTCCTTGTGCCATCGCCCAGACGCAGGCAATGGAAACCGCTCCGAATGTTTCAATTATGTCCGGTGCGACGCCCAGTGTTTCAGTTTTGGCTTCATTGGAGTAGGTGACATAGCCTCTGTCAAGAACAGAGGATGACCCTGGTATTTCTGTGAGGGCAGCAGCAACAAGCCCCCCGGTGCAGCTCTCGGCGACTGCAACTTTCCGCCCGATGGCGCTGTTCTCTTCAATCACGCGGCGCGCAAGGGCAAGAATGTCATCCGGAAACAGTGAGGTGCTCATTTGTTATTCACCGGACAAACATCAGGGGAGCGCAAATTCGCCATTCCGGCCACAAATGCGAGCAAAGCCGAAGTATCACGCGGCTTGAATGGAGCAATCAGGCCAAGACCTCTTTCAATATCCATACATGATTCGGGTTTGGTTTCCTGAGAAACCTTCTGGATGATAATCGCATCAATCAGTGGACGCACAGCATTGTCTGGCAACTGCCCCAGATCACCAAAGGAGGTGGCTTTGTCACGGCTGCTGGCAAATTTCAGCAAGGCAGACCGGGCGCCGGGCCAGGATTGATCGGTTAATGCAGCATATTTGCTACGTAATTTTGATGATCCAGAGTTCAGAAAGCCCTGTTTTGACGCAGTGGCGCTGCATTTTGCGTAAACACCATCAATAGCCAGAGGCATGGCATAGACAAGCAGATCTGCCACTTCGGTTTCTGTTATACAGGACTGGGCCTGAGCTGTCGGTATCTGGAACAGGGCCGCAAGTGACAACGCAGCGGCAAACGGGCGGTGTAATTTCATGTCAGTGCAATCCTGTCTGATAAAGTGATATGCTGGCCTGTGCGGCAATGCCTTCATTGCGTCCGGTAAAGCCAAGCCCTTCTGTTGTGGTCGCCTTGACATTAACCCGGCCGGGAGGAAGCCGGGCAAGCTCTTCCAGTCTGTTCTGCATGGCTTCCCGATATGGACCAATTTTTGGAGCTTCGCAAATAATCGTAAGGTCAATATTGCCAATTATATATCCTGCCTGTGACACTTTCTGTATGGCAAAATCCAGAAAATGCGAGGACGGCGCCCCCCGCCATGTAGCATCCGTTGGCGGGAAATGTTGGCCAATATCACCGGCGCCAATGGCACCGAGCAAGGCATCTACAATGGCGTGAAGTGCTACATCGGCATCGCTATGACCACTTAGCCCCAGATGATAGGGGATTTGTAACCCGCACAGCCATAAATCGCGGCCAGTTGCAAAACGGTGTACGTCAAATCCTGTGCCGACCCGAACAGGAGGGCGGGGCGGGCTTGCGCTGTCGAGGGAAGGGGGGCTGACCTCGGACTCCTTGAAGTCATCAGAAAAAGTTATTTTTTTCAATCTTTCATCGCCGGATACTAATGTTATTTCTGCGCCTTTTTTCTGCATGACTTGCGCATCATCTCCGGCATCAGGCTCTGTGCTCCAGTCACGATGGGCGCCCAGAATATCATCAAAATGAAATCCTTGAGGTGTCTGCACCCGGCGCAGTTTTTCCCGCTCGGCACTCAGGCCCATTTTCCCGTTATTTTCAAAAGTGAGGCTGTCCACGACCGGAAGCACCGGAATCGCACCTTTTCCGGTGTTCAGGGCTTCAAGCACGCGATCGATAACATCCTGCGGAAGATCGGGGCGGGCTGCATCGTGAATCAGGACAAAGGCAGGGACGGGAGGGATGTGCTCCAGTGCTTCCAGCGCAGCACGAACAGATTGCTGCCGTGTCGCACCGCCAGTTACAAAGTGGATATTTTCTATACCCTCAACGGCCGTCAGGGCCCGTTTCTCGCTTCCTTCGGGAATTGCAATGACAATTGGAGACGCACCTGCGCGTGACAATGCTTCGGCACTATGACGCAACAGGGGCTTTCCCTTCCAGTCAGCAAATTGCTTGGGCACAGTTTGGCCCGCCCTCAACCCCTTGCCAGCAGCCACAATAATTGCTGAAAACCGCGAGGAGGTATGACTGTGATGGGAAGGGATGAGGGAAACCATTGCATAAATCGCTACAGTCTTGCACGCCCAGACGCAATCCACTATGCGCGTGCCTAAATTTTGGGCATTGTTGAACTTATGGATACGCTTCCTCATCCGCCTTCTGTCAGGCCGATCAGCATAGGCGAAATTACGCTGGATATGCCGGTTATCCTCGCTCCGATGACAGGGGTGACGGATATGCCGTTTCGCACATTGGTCAGGCGGTTTGGTTCGGGCCTTAATGTGACGGAGATGATCGCCAGCCCTGCGATGATCCGGGAAACACGGCAGAGCCTGCAAAAAGCAGCCTGGCATCTGACTGAAGAGCCTGTTTCCATGCAATTGGTAGGGTGCACGCCCTATGAAATGGGCGAGGCAGCAAAGCTCAACGAAGATCGCGGGGCAGCCATTATTGATATCAATATGGGGTGCCCTGTCCGCAAGGTTACCAATGGTGATGCGGGCAGCGCATTAATGCGTGACCTTGAACTGGCCGCCAGACTGATTGAAGCCGTTGTTCAGGCCGTCAGTGTTCCGGTAACGGTAAAAATGCGCATGGGGTGGGATCATGACAGCCTCAATGCACCGGAACTTGCCCATATCGCCGAAGATCTTGGAGCAAAAATGGTAACCGTGCACGGACGAACGCGCAACCAGATGTATAAGGGCCATGCTGATTGGGCGTTTGTGCGTCAGGTGAAAAATTCAGTCTCCATTCCGGTTATTGTCAATGGCGATATATGCAGTGTGGCTGATACAGCTCAGGCTCTCGACCAATCTGGTGCAGACGGGGTTATGATCGGTCGAGGAGCCTACGGAAAACCGTGGCTTCTTGGACAGGTTATGCATTGGCTACGTTGTGGGGAGATGCTTCAGGCTCCTTCTTTTGATGAGCAATATTCAGTTGTTACAGAGCATTACAGCGCGATGCTTGATCATTATGGGCGGGATGTAGGTGTAAAGATCGCTCGCAAGCATCTGGGCTGGTATACCAAGGGGATGTTCGGTTCTGCGGAGTTTCGCAATCACGTCAATACGCTGGATAGTCCTGAGCAGGTTCTTGGTGAACTCGCACGGTTCTATGAGCCGTTTTTCAATCGCAGGGCGGCGTGATAAAAACCGATATCAGGCCGGAGGCATCTGCCCAGCTGAACGGCGTCGTATTTGCAACGCTTCTGCTTGGTCCCAGCCTGCGTATTGTAGAGGTTAACCCTGCTGCAGAGCAATTGTTCCAGCGCAGCGCCAGACGGTTGATTGATGAACAGATCTGGGCGGTGATTGATCCGGACAACCCCCGGATAAGCGAGGCTATTTTTGCCTCTGATGCTCCGGTTGTCGCCCGTGATGTTCCGGTTCATATCAGTGGACGTTCAAGGCGGGTCAATATCACCTATTCTCCACTCCATTCCCATCCGGGCTGGGCGGTAATGACCCTGTCCGATGCCGGGCTGGGTGAGCTGGAAGGGGATGATGACCGCGATCTGTCGCTTCATGCTCCAGCCGTCCTTGCACACGAAATCAAGAACCCGCTTGCGGCCATTCGCGGGGCTTCGCAATTGCTGGGCAGGAAACTTGGTGCTGGCGGACAGGCTCTGACGCAGGTTATAACGGATGAGGTTGACCGGATTGCATCGCTTATAGACAGGATGCAGAAACTGGGCAGCAAGACACCGCTGCCTGCTGCGCCGTTCAACATGCATGAAGCCATACGTCAGGCTATCAAGA
Source organism: Sphingomonadaceae bacterium (assembly GCA_047975785.1). Classification (GTDB taxonomy): domain Bacteria; phylum Pseudomonadota; class Alphaproteobacteria; order Sphingomonadales; family Sphingomonadaceae; genus JACXVD01. The sequence goes on from JBKEEC010000121.1 coordinate 7,347, forward strand.
CCATTCAGACCGCTTTTGCTCCGCCTGTTCCGCTGGTAGAAGAGTTTGACCCATCCCTGCCGCCTGTCATGGGAAACCGGGAAGCCTTCGAGCAGATCATGATTAACCTGCTGGGCAATGCGCATGATGCCTGCTCAGGTCAGGCGGAGCCTGTGGTGATTGTCCGCACCCGTTTTGTCAGTGGTCTGGCGCTTAGCGCCCTGCGGCTTGATCAGGCGATACGTTTGCCGATTGAAATCAGTGTCAGTGATAATGGCCCCGGAGTGCCACCAGAACTGCGCGAACATATTTTTGAGCCGTTTGTGACTACAAAAGTAACCGGGCAGGGGCTGGGGCTGGCTCTGGTGAGAAAAATGGTGTGGGATATGGATGGCCGCATCACCTGCAAGCGTGACGAGCGAAAGCAACTTACTCGTTTTCGAATTCATTTGCCCGTTGCTGCAGATACCCGGACGCATATTTCATGAACGGCTCCATCCTGCTGGTTGAAGATGATCGCTCCATTGCCCTGGTGGTGAAGGCTGCGCTTGAGGAAGAGGGATTCAGCGTCGAGCAATGCGATTCCATATCGGGGCGTGACCGTAAACTGGCGGCCGGATATTTTGATGTCATGCTGACGGATATCATGCTCACGGACGGAGACGGACTGGATGGGCTGGCACAAATCCGCAGCACACACCCTGATATGCCCATTATTATCCTGTCAGCACAAAATACACTTGATACGGCTATCCGGGCATCCGATTCTGGCGCGTTTGAATATTTCCCCAAGCCTTTCGATATTGATGAACTGGTGCGCGTGGTCAGCCAGGCATCTGACCGGAAACAGACGCAGAATATTCCCGAAGACAGTAGCGAGGAAAGTCTGCCTCTTGTTGGAAGAAGTCAGGCAATGCAGGGTGTCTATCGAATGATCACCCGTGTCTTGCGCAATGACCTTACCGTGCTTGTTTTGGGAGAATCCGGCACAGGCAAGGAGCTTGTCGCCGAAGCTATCCACCAGCTTGGCCAGCGTCGTTCCGGTCCGTTTATTGCTGTGAATGCGGCTGCCATTCCGGGCGATCTGATAGAAAGCGAACTGTTCGGGCATGAGAAAGGCGCTTTTACCGGAGCGGTCAGCCAATCCATAGGCAAGTTCGAACAGGCCAATGGCGGAACACTCTTTCTTGATGAAATTGGCGATATGCCGGCCGAGGCCCAGACGCGCCTGCTGCGCGCCCTCCAGTCAGGAAGAATCCGGCGGGTTGGCGGTCGTCAGGAAATTCGCATAGATGTGCGTATCATAGCGGCCACCAATCGAGATCTGAAACCGATGATTGCCGCAGGGACTTTTCGGGAGGATCTGTTTTACAGGCTGAATGTGGTTCCTATCACGGTGCCTCCCTTGCGCTCACGCAAGGATGATATTGCAGCTTTGACCCGTCACTTTCTGACCGAAGCCAGTCAGGAAGGGCTCCCGCGCCACCTGATAGACAATGCCGCACTTGCCCTGCTTGAGCAGGAGGATTGGCCTGGTAATGTGCGTGAACTTCGCAATTTTGTGTTCCGTCTGGCCCTCATGGCGCGAGAGGAGCAGATTGATGCTGCAATAGTGGCAGAATTGCTGGAGGATGTCCCTTCGGCCTATGATACCAGAATTGCGCCACATATAGATGTTGCACTGGCCCACTGGCTCTCTCTCAACGATCCGGCAGAAGGGACTGTCTATCATAGCGCGCTTGCCGCCTTTGAGCGGCCATTGTTTGAGCATGTGCTTTCCCGCACGGGTGGTAATCAGGTCAAGGCAGCGCAAATTCTGGGAATAAATCGTAACACCTTGCGCAAAAAGCTGGGTGAGCTTACGATTGACCCGGACAGGTATTCTACATTACATCTTTGATCATAAAAGACGAATCGTGATCATGGCTACCAGTTCATGTTGCGATATTGCTGTTATGAGATCCGGTCTCCGCTTTTTCACGCAATCCATCAGGGTGGCAGTCACGGTTCCACAGAGGATGATACGATAAATTATCTTGCCTTTCTGCAACACTAATGTTGTAATCTTGCAACGATGACAGCCGCTCAGACATCCAGGCCCCGGCGAATGCCGCGTTGGTGGCGCAAATTTATGCTTATGTCACGGCGGGCCAACCTGTTCGTGATCGTGGAAATTACTGCGATTCTTTCTATCGGCCTGATGATCTGGGCAACTTGGGCCAGCTTCACCAATGCTCCGGAAAATGGTCAATTACTGCCTTCCGGCAAGGTTGCGGTCCTGTTGATCGGGACATTGATTCCTTCCATGGCATTACTGGTATTGTGGGGAAGGCGGCTTGCTCTCAGGCGTGCTGCAGGCAGCACGGCGCGCCTGCATGTAAGGCTTGTTTTCTTCTTCTCGATCGTGGCAGCAGTTCCAACCTTGCTGGTTGCTGCCTTTGCCGCATTTCTGTTTCAGTCAGGCGTAGATTTCTGGTTTTCCGACAATTCACGCGGATTGATGGAAAATGCCAATGAGATGGCCAGGGGCTATTACGAACAAAACCAGCTGGAAGTGGGCAATGAAACCACCACTATGGCGGGCGATGTCAGGTTTTACCTTTCGCGCATTGGCAATGTCACGCCGGAAATGCTGGCAGACAAGGATTTTGCCGAATTCATGAACTATCAGATGCAGGGGCGTGATCTGAATGAGAGCGTTATTCTGCAACGGGTCAATGGCAATGCCATGCGCGTAGCGGCATCCTATAACCTTACTGCCGGTAATGATCCGACAACTATCGGGCAGGATGCCCTCAGGGCCTTTGCTGCCGGTGCCCCCGTCTATGTTTCGGCAGATGTGAAACGGCTTGAGGCCATCGCCCCGATTGATCTGGCAAGCGGGGTGTTTTTGTATAATGCCCGCAATTCCGAGGCGGCCTCTTTTCGTTCATGGCAGCAGGCGGAGGCGATTTCATCATCCTATGATATTCTGACACGCCGCGCTCGCGCCTTGCAATTGCGGTTTAATCTTGCCCTGTATTTTGTCAGCCTCGCGCTGGTAGGGCTATCGGTATGGTTTGCCCTGCGCTTTGCAGATCGACAGGTTGAACCACTGACCGATCTGGTCGCTGCAGCCCGAAAGGTCGGGGCGGGCAATTTTGCCATGCGTGTCGATGGGCGGACAGGGACAGATGAGATCGGTCAGCTCAACCGGGCATTCAACCGGATGGCATCCCAGATTGAAAAGCAGACAGATGCTCTTGTTGGCGCCAATCGGGAGCTGGATGAAAGGCGCTCCTTTATGGAGGCCGTGCTCGAATCCATTACATCAGGAATTATCTCGCTGGGCAGGGATAATCGTATCGTTCTGATGAATAGCGCGGCGAATAAGCTCCTGCTTGAAGATGGTGAATCCAGCCCTATCGGGAAGTCACTTGGCGAGCTGGTTCCGGAATTTGCAGAATTGCTGGAAACCGGTTCGACAGGGGGGATAGTCAGCCAGACCCGTGACGGGGAATTGATGACTCTGGCGGTGCAGATTTCTGCCGCGCCTGATGGAGTGGTGCTGACATTTGAAGATATAACCCGTCAGTTGCTCGATCAGCGACAGGCCGCCTGGTCGGATGTGGCCCGGCGCATTGCGCATGAAATCAAGAACCCGCTCACACCTATCCAGTTGGCAACAGAGCGCATCCGTCGGCGCTATCGGCGCCAGATTGATAGCGACGGAGAATTGTTTGACGAACTGACCAGCACCATTATTCGTCAGGTTGGCGATCTGCGAAAAATGGTGGACGAGTTTTCCAGCTTTGCGCGTTTGCCCAAACCGGTTTTTCGCAAGGAAGACATGCTGGATCTCGTGCGGCAGGCAATTTTCCTTCAGGAAGTCGCACATCCGCAAATTGCTTTTTCCCTTGATTGTGACACGCAGGATGATCTGCTGATTGCGTGTGATCGCCATCAGCTTGGTCAGGCCATGACGAATATTCTCAAAAATGCTGTTGAAGCGGTTGAAGCCCGCATTCAGTGTGAGGAACCGGACTATCGGGGCCGGATACAGGTTGAGTTAAGCGCAAGCCAACATGAAATCAGCGTGATGGTTGAGGATAACGGAATTGGCTTGCCAAAAGATCGGGAAAGGATCGTTGAGCCTTATGTCACCACGAGGGAAAAGGGCACGGGCCTTGGGCTCGCGATAGTGAACAAGATCGTGGAAGAACACGGCGGGGAAATGAGTTTTACCTCCGGAATGGAAGGAGGAACGCGGGTCTGTCTTACATTCGCCCGAGACCCGCGGATATTGCAGCAGACAGCTGCTGAATAGAAGAACTGAGTGAGTAGGAGGTAGCGCTATGGCGCTCGATATTCTGATCGTTGATGACGAAAAGGACATTCGTGATCTGGTTTCCGGTGTGCTGAGTGATGAGGGCTATGATTGCCGGACCGCAGGCGGGAGCGTGGAAGCACTCGAAGCCATCGACAAACGGCGGCCAAGTCTTGTTCTGCTTGATGTCTGGCTTCACGGCAGTCCGATGGACGGGCTGGAAGTGCTCGACGCGATCAAGCAGCGGGAGCCGGAGCTTCCGGTCATTATCTTTTCCGGACACGGAAATATTGATACGGCTGTTTCTGCCGTCAGTCGCGGCGCAATGGATTTTATCGAAAAACCTTTTGAGGCAGAACGCCTGCTCTTGCTGGTCGCCCGCGCAACAGAAACCGAGCGTCTTCGCCGGGAAAACACCCAATTGCGTCAGGGGGTGGCACGCGGAGAAGAATTTACCGGAAATTCTAGCTCTATCAATCAGGTGCGGGCAACCCTGAAGCGTGTAGCCAATACCGGAAGCCGGGTTCTTATTACCGGTCCTGCGGGGGCTGGCAAAGAGGTGGCGGCCCGCCTGCTGCATAGCTGGAGTCCACGGGCGGACTGTGCGTTTGTTATTGTCAATTCCGCGCGTATTACGCCTGAACGGTTTGAACAGGAACTGTTTGGCGAGGAAGCCAATGGCAAACTCGTTCGACAGGGCTTGCTGGAAATGGCGGATGGTGGAACGCTCTATCTGGACGAGGTGGCTGATATGCCCCTTTCTACCCAGGCGCGTATTCTCAGGGTTCTGACGGACCAGAGTTTTGTCAGGGTAGGGGGGAACCGCCAAATCGGGGTTGATGTGCGGGTTGTATCCTCGACCTCGCGCGATCTGGAAAAGGAAATCGAGGCGCGCCAGTTTCGCGAAGATCTGTTCTATCGTCTGAATGTTGTTCCTGTATCGGTTCCCTCACTGGCAGAGCGCCGGGAGGATGTGACAGCATTGGCACAGCACTTTTTTGCTCGCTGCGCCATGGAGCAGGGTATTGACCCTCCGCAAATTGCAGAAGAGGCCATGGCTGCACTTCAGGCCTATGACTGGCCAGGAAATGTCCGGCAGCTCAGAAATGTGATTGAACGCACGGTTATTCTGGCCCCGCGTGACCGTATCAATCTGATCGAAGCAGATATGCTCTCCGATGAAGTAACTGGCGGAAAACTTGCGGGGGGGAATGCCATGTCCAATCTCATGGGGGTTCCCCTTCGTGAAGCACGCGAATCCTTTGAAAGAGAATATCTCTCGGTCCAGATCCGGCGCTTCTCCGGTAATATTTCAAAGACGGCTACTTTTATAGGGATGGAGCGTTCGGCACTGCATAGAAAGCTGAAATTGCTCGGAATGGCAGGGCAAAAAGAGATAACCAATCAGTAGTTTATCAAAATTCTGCATCAGGTCACCGATATTGTATTGCCCTCCTGACATTCGGGCTTCATGATAATACTTCAATGACACGGCTTCAGGAAAATCCCCTGATGCCAGATTGCGGACCGCAATGACGGCCGCCAACAAAAAGGAGACACGTAATGTCCAGTGGACGCACATTGAGCGCCAGACCGGTTGAACAGAAGGCTCCTCCGCCTCCTGCTCCTGAAACTCCCGCCGGAAATGGAAAAGGGCCAAATCTTCAGGATTCTTTTCTGAACCTTCTCCGGAAGGAGAAAACCCCGGTAACCATGTTTCTGGTCAAGGGGGTGAAACTTCAGGGTATTGTCACCTGGTTTGATAATTTTTCCATTCTTCTCCGGCGTGATGGACAATCGCAACTGGTTTATAAACATGCGGTCTCGACCATCATGCCCAGCCAGCCAGTTGATGCGGCACAGTTTGGCAGTTCCGGTGCAAACAGGAAGCAGCGTCTTTTGCAAGATGTCTTTCTTGCCCGCGTCAGCGATGCTGAAGTGCAGGTCACGATGTTTCTTGTAAATGGTGTCATGCTTCAAGGCCGGATTGCAGCCTATGACCTTTTCAGCGTATTGCTTGAGAGGGAGGGCTATGTTCAGCTCGCCTATAAACATGCCGTGTCGACTGTGCAGCCAGCAACCAATGTTGACCTGACAGACGACTGGGAAGGCGAATAAATCTGAGCTTTGATGATGATTTGCTGGGTGAGGTAACGCGTGATGCGCGTGCCTTGGTGATTTGCCCTGATATCAGGGGGCAACGTCATGATCTTGACCCCGGTTCACGCCTTGACGAAGCCTGCGGCCTTGCGCTGGCAATTGGCGTTATTATCGCCGATGCTTTTGTCCTGCCCGTGCGGACTGTTCGCCCCGGAACCTTGTTCGGGGCAGGGCAGGTTGATAATCTTCGCACAAGGTGTGAACAGTTTGAAGCAGAGCTGGTCATTATTGATGGTGGTCTATCCCCCATCCAGCAGCGTAATCTTGAAGAAGCCCTGAAGCGCAAGGTTATTGACCGCACCGGCCTGATTCTGGAAATATTTGGCGAGCGTGCGGCCACTGCCGAAGGGCGGATACAGGTAGAGCTGGCGCATCTTGATTACCAGCAGAGTCGCCTGGTGCGTAGCTGGACCCATCTGGAGCGGCAACGTGGCGGGTTCGGATTTCTGGGTGGTCCCGGTGAAACGCAAATCGAGGCGGATCGCAGGATGATCCGGCAGCGTATGGGGCAATTGCGCAAGGAACTCGAACAGGTCCGCAAAACACGCAGCTTGCAAAGACAAAGGCGAGGGCGGGCACCATGGCCGGTGATTGCACTTGTAGGCTACACCAATGCCGGAAAATCAACACTTTTCAACAAAATGACTGGTGCTGACGTCATGGCGGAGGACCTCCTTTTTGCCACTCTGGACCCGACCATGCGGGCGATCAGTCTTCCCGGTGTTGAAAAGGCCATTTTGTCAGATACTGTCGGGTTTATCTCTGATTTGCCAACGCAACTGGTTGCAGCGTTTCGGGCAACACTTGAAGAAGTGACCTCGGCCGATATCATTCTTCATGTTCGTGATATTGCCAATTCTGCCAGTTCCGCGCAAAAAAATCAGGTTCTGGATGTTCTGGCAGAGCTTGGCGTTGGTGGTGAAACAAAGGGAACAAGGGAAACTGGCGAAATTCCTATTCTGGAAGTCTGGAATAAAATGGACTTGCTTACCCCTGAAGAGGCGCGCCATCGGGCTGATCAGGCAGAATCTGATCCGGATATTGTCCTGCTGTCAGCGTATGAGGGGAGGGGAGTTGATCGCCTGCTACAGCGTTTGAGCGATATTCTTACGCAAGAGGCCGCTGTGCATGAAATCATGCTGCCTGTCGGTGCGGGACGTAAGATTGCCTGGCTCTATGCTCATGGGGATGTGATTGCTGCGGAGGATATGCCGTCTGAAGCAAATGTCTCCCCTGAAGCAGGTGGCCCAATGCGAAAAATAACTGTCCGCCTGAATCCCAAGGAGTTCGGACAATTTTCAAGTCTGTGAATTTCTGAATTACCGGAGTAGAAAAGCATATTTTTTACAAAGGTTTATTCTACTTCTTTTACCTTTTTCCACAATGCTTCCTGAGCATTGAAATCCAGTAAATTAAACTCACCTTCTGCCTGCTGTTCCATTGAGCGGTAGCGGCGTTCAAACTTGGTATTGGCGCTACGCAGGGCCTCTTCTGCTGAAATCCCGTATGCCCGGACCAGATTGACCGCTGCAAATAGGACGTCGCCGGCTTCTTCCAGTTTTTTGTCATCACTGGCTTCGGCAAGTTCTGTCATTTCCTCTGCCAGCTTACGCTCTGGTCCATAAGTGTCAGGCCAGTCAAAGCCATCACGCGCGGCACGCTTTTGCAGTTTTTCAGCTCGCATCAATGCAGGAAAAGATATGGCGATACCATCCATAGCACTTGTTTCTCCGCGGGAGTGGCGCTCCTTTTTTTTGATAGTTTCCCATTGCTGGGCATCAGGAGAATAATTGTGGTTCTGGTCACCAAAAATATGCGGATGGCGGCGTTTCATTTTATCTGAAATTGTTTGCACAACATCTTCAAATGTAAAGTAATCATATTCTTCTGCAATACGCGAATGGAACACTACCTGCAGCAAAAGATCGCCAAGCTCATCTTGCAAGTCAGACCAGTTCTTTCGTTCAATAGCATCGGAAACCTCATAGGCTTCTTCAATAGTGTAAGGCGCGATCGAGGCAAAATCCTGGGCGAGATCCCATTTGCATCCAGTTTCCTTATTACGCAGCCTTGCCATTACGGCGATAAGGCGCTCAATTCCTGCTGACATGAAACTTATCCTGTCTGAAGTAACGAAGGAGGGGAAGTCCGAAAATCCTGAAATCCGCACTTCGAAATACGATCCACCACCCATAACCCTATAGATTGATAATATGTATTATGTTAAATTATATAGAGCTGCGTCATTGGGAAAGTCTGTCTAACGACAAAGATTGGTTGAATATAATTCATCGCATTGCCTGCACTGTATGTGAGCGTTTCAAGCAGCTGATACGTAAAGGCTACTGCAGTTTGGAATAAGGCAATCAGGATGAGCATGACACAATCCATGCTGCAGCAGGAAGTGCTACCTCGTTTTCTGTCTCATAGCTTCGAAGAAATTTGCGAAGATTGTTGCGAAACAAATTGCGCTCCGGCGCATTAAGCATACGCAAGGCGGCAGCGGCTGGTCCAATACTCGAATAAAACGCAATGGCATCATCCAGTGCGTTCTTACCCCTGCCCGCAACATGAAAATAATCTATAGGTTCAAACGTAATATTCTTCCAACCAGATCTGGAAAGAATGGTGCGAACATAATCCTGCCGGGCAAATGCAAACGGCCCTGGTGCATTATCATCAGGATCAGGACCGGAGCCGGGAGGAAGCAGGGACGCCACTGCACTTGCCCAGATGTTATCCTTTCTTGTTCGAAAACAGGAAAACACCAAATGCGCATGGTCAGAAGCATTTTTATGCAAATTGGAAAATGCCTGAACAGGGTCAGCAAAAAACATCACCCCGTGACGAGACATAATCATATCCGGTTGCCAGAGTTCTCCTTGTCGCGATCCATCCCAACAGGCTGCATCCCCGACAACAAAATC
>JBKEEC010000122.1:0-7996 GCA_047975785.1 Sphingomonadaceae bacterium
CGCAAGAAAACCATCTGACCGGATAATTTCTATCACCGACCAGCTCGCCACTAGACTGGCGCTGACCTGCGAAACTCGCGGATCACGCTTGCGTGCGTCCTCGTTGATCCTCTCCAGCAGACGCACTTTCTTTTCGAAAGGCATAGAATCGAGCGGGCTTGCATCGGTATAAAGATGGCTGTTGCTCTGGCGTGGCGGCCCTGCTGGCGGACCGGCTGCCGGGTCCAGCAATTGCAATGTCTCACCCGCCCTGCGGATAGAGGTAGCCGAAATCTCGTTAGCATGGGCAAATCCGGTCATTTCACCGGAAATACCGCGCAGGCCAAAACCCGAATCGCGCGAATAATCTGCCGATTTCAGCCGGCCATCATCAAACAGGAAGCTCTCACTGGCTTCAAACTGCAGATAAAGCTCACCATCATCACAACGTGTCAGGGCCTCAGCTGTCAGGGCTGCGGCATCATCGGGGGTCAATTGCGAGCCATAGAGCAGCGCGCGCGTTTCATTCACATCCATCATATATGGTCATATAGGACCCCACGGCCAGCTGCGAAAGACACTGCAGCCTGCACGGGTGAATAATTTGTTTTTCCTGCCAGTCCTTCAGCCCCGGCAGGAACCTGTCCGCCCTGTCAAAGTGCAGGACCAATATGGATGAGTCCAGAGAAGAGGTCTAATCAGGGGTGTATGCCCGTACCTTCGGAAATATCAGGCAGGCTGGCCTGATTTGCCTCCATCGCCGGTCCGCCTTTCAGCACAAAACGCCGATCGCAATAGCCGCAATCAACATAGCCATGCTCTTCATCAATTTCGAGCCAGATTCTCGGATGGCCCAGCGCCGCTGATGCAAAACCGGCGCCACCGCGAATCGCATCGGCGCCATCACAACAGACATGGCGGTTTTCAACCAGTGTCACTTCGGGGGAGGCAAAAGTCATAATCTGCGGCGATAAGGCCTTGCGCGGAAATTGGCAACGGGTCTGATGCAGACGGCGATGATATTAGGGTCAGGACTCATTGAGCACATGGCCGTGACTACAAAGGCATAAACCGGCTTGTCCCGCGGGTCCGGATTGCCTAACTGCGGTTTCATGCAGTCAACCAATGAACTTCGTCGTGGCTTTCTTGAATTTTTTGCCGCGCATGATCACGAAATCATCCCCAGCGCACCGCTGGTCCCGTATAATGATCCGACGCTGATGTTCGTCAATGCGGGCATGGTGCCGTTCAAGAATATATTTACCGGGCTGGAAAATCCGCCTGCCCCACGGGCTACCAGCGCACAGAAATGCGTGCGTGCCGGCGGCAAGCATAACGATCTGGACAATGTCGGCTATACTGCGCGCCATCATACTTTCTTTGAAATGCTGGGCAATTTCTCCTTCGGAGATTACTTCAAGGAACGGGCCATTCTCGGCGCGTGGACCCTGCTGACAAAAGAATGGGGCATTGCCCCCGACAGGCTGACCGCCACGGTCTATCACACTGATGACGAGGCCTGGGATCTGTGGCGTAAAATTTCCGGCCTGCCTTCAGACCGGATTATCCGCATTTCAACATCCGACAATTTCTGGTCCATGGGCGATACTGGTCCCTGTGGCCCCTGTTCAGAGATTTTCTACGATCACGGCGATCATATCCCGGGCGGCCCTCCCGGCAGTCCGGATGAGGATGGTGACCGGTTTGTGGAAATCTGGAATCTGGTCTTCATGCAGTTTGATCAGGCGGCAGATGGCACGCAGCGCCCCCTGCCCCGTCCCTCGATCGATACCGGCATGGGGCTGGAACGGGTGGCCGCTGTCATGCAGGGCGTGCATGACAATTACGATATTGATACATTCCGTGCCTTGATCTCGGCCAGCGAGCATCTGACCAATGTGCCGGCAGAAGGCACATTCAGGGCGAGCCACCGCGTCATTGCCGATCATCTGCGTTCATCGGGCTTTCTGGTGGCAGACGGGGTTTTGCCATCCAATGAAGGGCGGGGGTATGTTCTGCGCCGTATCATGCGCCGGGCCATGCGCCATGCGCATTTGCTTGGCGCGGCAGATCCGCTCATGTGCCGTCTGGTGCCCGCTCTGATAGAAGAAATGGGTCAGGCCTATCCCGAACTTGCCCGCGGCCAGGCCCTGATTGAAGAAGTCCTGCTGCGCGAGGAAACCCAGTTCCGCAAAACACTCGACAAGGGGCTGCGCCTGCTGGATGATGCAACCACCGGCATGGCAGAAGGGGATGCGCTGGACGGCGAAACCGCTTTTCGTCTCTATGACACTTACGGCTTCCCCTATGATCTGACCGAAGATGCCTTGCGCGCGCGCGGTATGGCGGTTGACAGGGCCGGATTTGATGCAGCGATGGAGCGGCAGAAACAGGCAGCACGTGCTGCGTGGAAAGGCTCAGGTGCTGCGGCTGATGATGAATTATGGTTTGATATTGCCGAACGTGACGGAAGCACCGAATTTACCGGCTATGCCTCTGTCAGCGGTGAAGGACAGGTCAGCGCCCTGATCAGCAATGGTGCCGAAGCAGACAGCGCCAGTGCCGGAGACAAGGTGATCGTGCTCACCAACCAGACCCCTTTCTACGGCGAAAGCGGTGGCCAGCAAGGCGACGAAGGAACTATCTGGACACCTGAAGGGCTGAAAATTGAAATCACCGGCACATCCAAACCGCTGGGCCGGCTTCATGCCCATAGCGGCACCATTACATCCGGCACACTGAAACGCGGAGACAAGGTGCATCTGGATGTTGATACAGACCGGCGGGATGCCATCCGTGCGAACCATTCGGCCACGCACCTGCTGCACGCTGCTCTGCGCAACCGTCTGGGAGATCATGTGACGCAGAAAGGCTCGCTCGTGGCGGCTGAGCGTCTGCGTTTTGACTTCTCCCACCCCAAAGCCTTGAGCGATGAGGACATTGCCGCAATCGAGGCCGAGGTAAACGGGGAAATCCGGCATAATGATCCGGTAGTAACCCGTCTGATGAGCCCGGAAGATGCGATTGCAGCAGGAGCTATGGCGCTGTTTGGCGAAAAATACGGCGATGAAGTGCGCGTATTGTCTATGGGGCGCGATGACCCGGATGGCTCCGGTCATAATTATTCTGTCGAATTGTGCGGCGGCACCCATGTCCGGGCAACCGGAGATATCGGGATATTCCGCATCATTTCAGAAAGTGCCGTTTCTTCAGGCGTCCGCAGGGTTGAGGCCCTGACTGGCGAAGCCGCCCGGCAATGGCTGGTTGCGCGTGATGATGCCGTAAAATCGCTGGCGCTTTCTCTCAAGACCACACCTGATGATCTGGAAACGCGCATTGCCAGTCTGGTTGACGAAAGACGCAAGCTGGAAAAGGAACTGGCTGACGCAAAGAAAGCCCTTGCCCTTGGCGGCGGCGGCGGCAACTCGCAAAACGGCCCTGACGATGAACAGATCAATGGCGTTACTTTTTCCGGTCAGGTGATTGAGGGCCTGAACCCCAAAGATTTACGCGGCCTGCTGGATGAAGCCAAAAAACGCATCGGCTCTGGCGTTGCCGCAATTTGCGCCGTCAATGACGGAAAGGCTGCGCTTGCTGTGGCAGTTACTGACGACCTGACAGACCGTTTGAGTGCGGTTGATCTTGTCCGCGCCGGAGTGGCTGCCATTGGCGGCAAGGGCGGCGGTGGACGGCCCGATATGGCGCAAGGCGGTGGACCTGATTCTGACAAGGCCGATGCCGCAATTGATGCCGTGCGTGCGGCCATCAAAGAGTAATATCACGCCCCGGCACTTCGGCCTTATGCCAATGTGCGATGAGCTTGACTCATCACGCATTGGTCAAGCCCGCGCGGCGCCTGAGCGTTTCAAACTGCTGATGCGTCAGCATCATTGCAGTCTGGTATTATCTGCCAGCTTTACCGGACACATTCACCGGGCTTCAGGATTATTCCGCCGGTTGTGCTACCGTATTGTTCTTTTCGTTGAGCTTGCGCTTCAAGGCTTCCAGACGGCGGGTAATCGGGCCATGCGCCGCCATCCATGCGTGATATTGACGATATTTTTCGTCTTCCATCATCAGATGTGCTTCTTCGGTTTTTGCCCGCCAGTAATAAATCCCGTTCACGCACAGCAGGAAGAAACAATTGCGCAAGGCATCCGACAGTGAGCCATTGGTCACGAAAAACGGCATGACAGAGCACCACCAGAACAGGTTTTTCGAGAGATAGGCCGGATGGCGGGTAAAACGATAAGGGCCGTTTGTCAGCACGCCACGATAGGTCAGGTTAGAAAAGCGCAGGCCAAAGATAAAGGTCGCCCAGGCAGAAACACCTGTCAGGAATACAAGCAAGGCAGCCCAGATCCAGGCCAGGCCAGGCTGTAACTGCAACCAGATTCCCCAATCGGCAACATTGTGCTCATAGCTCAGCACATCGCCATTGCCGATAATCACCCAGACAAAGGGTGGATAGCACATCAGGGCAGCCAGCCAGCCAGCCAGAAACGGATTGCCACTGCGAATTTGAGCATCAAGCGGGCGGAATGTAACCAGATAACCAACCGTGCCAATCTGGACGTCAATCAGGAATAGCAGGTTAATCAACACCCAGCCAAGCTGAACAGGGTTGTTCGCGACCGCCGAGAAATCCGCTTCAACTGTATTCTGGAAGCCACCAGGCACGATCGAGATCATGAAGGCAATGAAGAAGGCCTTGATTATCCATGCCCGCCAGTGCTTTTTCACCTGCTCCGGGTCATACTCGCCGGTGTTGAACACCATGGCTCCAAAGTGCCAGGCAGAATCACGCGGATTGACCAGCACGCGATCCAGCCAGAACACATAAGGCACAGACAGGACAACCATGGGAATGGCAGCGTAACCAATCACCTTCATGGAGAAGAGAAACTGCCCATCCCAATACCACCGGCACATGACATAGAGCACCGCGATTATCGCCCATGTCGCCCATAATCCGCCCAGCTTGGTCAGGGATACTTCTGCATCCGCACCCCATTTGCGGGGTCGGGTCCAGTCAATTCCGGTAGAAGGGCGGCGATGCACCTTATCCACCAGCACCGACCACAGGATCATCGGCAGGGCGGCAAAAACTATTCCCATCAATGCAGCATTGGGGCCGGACAGGACTTCATGCGGCCCCGGCAGCGCCAGAGCATCAGCAATCGCGGGGTAGCTGCGACAAAACAGCAGCCAGACAGCCAGACCGGCCAGACCTGTAAGCCCCACCCAACCGGATACATCGCTCTCAGGTCTTTGGGCCGGAGGATTTGTAGAAAATGTGCGTCCTGTTTCCATGGCGCTGGCCTAGCGCGAAATGGTTAACGGTCAGGAAACATCGCCTCCAGGCTGGCAATATCTTACCGGAAAGCGTGGATTTTCCCGTTATCGTCAAGAATATACAGCATGTTATTGGCCACAATGGGAGGCAGGGAAATACTGTCTCCCAAATTCTGGAACAAGGACGCTGATCCTTCCGATACACTCACCCGATAGACATCACCGCGCGAACTTGCGACCCAGAGCTGATTTCCCGCCAGAACCGGACCTGTCCAGAAAATGCGGTTCTTTTTCTTGTCCTCGTTCTTGTAATTGGCCAGCTTGCTGATCCAGCGCACCTTGCCTGAATTACGCGCAATCGCCAGCAATTGCGCATCATCAGTCAGGGTAAAAATCCATTCTCCGGCAACCGCCGGAGTCGAGATACCGGCAAGGTTGAGTTCCCAGATGCGCTGGCCAGTCACCAGCTCATAAGAGGCCATGCGGCCGCCCTGTCCCAGTGCAAACACCCGTCCACGGTCAATAATCGGATCGGCATCAATATCGGTCAACGAGCCAACTTCGGTAGATATGGATGTGCGGGCCAGTGCATCGGACCACAAGGTACGGCCATTTTCATAGCGGTAGGCGGTTAATTCCCCCGTGCTGTAACCGGTAACCACGGTGCCCTGTCCCGCTGCCGGTGCCGCGACTCCAAACACACCGCTTTGCCCGGCTGACCCGGATTCCTGCCAGTCAAGCGAGCCATCGGCGGCAGCAAGCGCAAAAATCTGGTTATCCTGCGTCATCACATAAACGCTGTTGAAGGCCAGTGTCGGCGCACCGCGCAGCGGACCGCCGGGTTTTTGCTGCCAGAGAATTGCTCCTGTCTGGGCATCCAGCGCCACAACATCACCTGCCCCGTTGGTCGCATAGGCGCGTCCGGCAGAATAGCTCACCCCGCCGCCAAAGCCGGTATTGCGCGCAGTTTCACCCACCGGCATCTGTGTTGTCCACAAACGGGTGCCTGTTTGCGCGTCAAACGCATGAACCCGTGCCTCTGTATCGACAACCAGCAATTTGCCATTCCCCACCACCGGCGCTGCCGCCAGCCGTTTCTTCAGGGTCGAGCCAGGGATAGAGGCTGTCCACACACGGGCCGGATTATCGGACAGGGACAAATGGCCATAGGCCTTGCTCGCTGTTCCGCCTGCCTGCGCCCAGTCTGCATTGGTTTGCTGCGGAGGAATGACAACCGCAATTCCCTGCAAGGCAGGATCAACCTTCGCGCCATTTTCAATCCGAGACAAAACCGGCAACCGTTCGCCCACTGTAGGCGTGGTATTTTTTTTGCCGCCCGATCCGAACAGGCCGCCGCTGCAGGCACCAAGAGCGATCGACAAAGCCGCAACCGTGGCAATGCGAACCGGGCGAGAGAAAAACTGCATCGTCATAGGGTAATCTGGCTCCGCTATTTACGGGGGCTATTGGCCGGGCACTGGCGGGCCGGATGCGGCCCCTTGTTCTTCCAGCAGTTTATCAACATCCTGAATCGCATCGACCCCCAGCAAACCGGCGATCTGCCGCGCCCGTGATCGAATGGTTTGCGGCACGTCTTCGTTTCTGGCGATTTCACCAAATAATGTGCCCGCTTCCCTGGTCTTGCCCTGCTCAAGATAAGCCATCGCAACCAGTTCCCCGGCGCTGCCGAAATAGGGCTTTCCGGGTACAGCCATTGGCTTGAGCCGGGCGATCACATCTTCCGGCTTCATACTGTCAAAACGCAAGGTCACTTCGCGGATAGATGCAAGGTCGCGCATTTCCTGAGGGGCCTTGTCATCTGCAGCAATGACACCAAACAGTTTTGCGCCTTCTTCCGGCTTGTTCTGTTTAACGGCAGCGCCAGCTTCCAGCATTTTGGCGACCGTGCGCCCACCTTCGCTTTTGCCTTTATCGGCCACATCGCCCAGATGCGCATCACCTGCCGCGACATTGCCTGCCTGAAAATTGTCAATCGAACCGATAATCACTTCGGAATCGGCTTCCAGCGCCGCTTCGTGTCGGCTGTGCCACCACAGATAGCCACCAAAACAAAGAATACCAACAACCAGAAGGCCGACAATCAGCTTGCCATATTTGCTGGCAAAATCGGCATATTGATCCTGACGGACAGCATCATCAACCTCGCGCAGCAGGGCATCATCCTCTGCGGCCTGACGTTCGGCTTTTCTGTCAGCGTCAGATTTTCGTGTCTTGGGTAATAACGCCACGCAGGCTCTTTCCGTTATTGAGGTCAATACAAAAGGGTTTGGGCGTCTTTAGCGGATAGACCAGCCAATTCAATCCGGGAATAGGGTTTATCCGGTTTATCGAGTATATTGCCGCTCGATTGACCGGGGGTGGCTGAACCATGGCTGAAGCAGTGTCACAAACGATCCGGTCGCCCCATAGCAGAGGCATAGAGCCGGCTATATGCCGCGATCATCTCCTTCTCGTCAAATCGGGCCTGCGCCTTCTCCCGATTGGCTGCCCCCAGTGCCGCGCGCAGGGCAGCATCGCCCGCCAATGTCTGCAAAGCTGCCGAATAGGCCGCTTCATCCTCAACCGGAGTGACGAAAGGAAGGTTATCCTTAACGACCATCTCCCGCACATCGCCAACATCTGTGGATATGGCCGGAACGCCCGCTGCCATGGCTTCAAGCATGGACAAGGGAAACTGCTCGCTATCTGACGAGAGGGCAAA
>JBKEEC010000123.1:0-16769 GCA_047975785.1 Sphingomonadaceae bacterium
GGCGCTTTTGGGTTGAAATTCCTGCGGGTGGACGGCGCTCCTTTCCAGTCCATCAACAGTGCGGTCGTGGCCAATATTGCGGGCGGGGTTCATATCGGGACGATGACCGATGCCACGAGAACTTATAATTACAATGGCCGCATTGCCGAGCTGATAATCTATGATCGCGCTCTTACCATGTCAGAAGTGCAGCAGGTGGAATGCTATCTGATGTCGAAATGGAAAGGGTCCACAGCCTGCTTTTCAGGGCTGACGGTGCAGAAAAGTTCGAGCCTGTGGTCCGGCAATACACAGGCACAGTTCAACCTGCCGCAAAATGCGTTGATCTATGCCATTCAGGTGACCAAAAGCCCCGGCATTCCGCTGACCAGCAACTCGGTTTTTATTCATGACCAATTGCCTGCCAATGCCGAGTTCTACAATGGTGATCCTGACGGGGCTGGCCCCTTGACCGATCCGGTCAGTTTCACCAATGCCGGTTCAGGCCTGAGCTGGAATTATGCCAGCGATGTCCGCTATTCCAATAATGCCACCGCGCCGGCCAGCCTGGCTGACTGCACCTATACCCCGGCGGCAGGCTATGACCCGAATGTGCGCTATATCTGCGCCCGTCCGCAAGGGACATTTTCCGGCAGCAATACATCCTTTACCCTCAGCTACCGCACGCGGATAAAATAAAACGGTCAGCCTTTCAGGCGAGCAGATCGGCCCATTCAGGGTGGCGCTGGAACTGTTTTGCGACATAGGTGCACTGCGGAACAATAGTAAACCCCTGGCTGCTTGCATCTTTGATCAGGGCATCTACCAGCAGGGCGGCAACACCTGCCCCGCGAAATTCCGGTTCCACAATTGTATGTTCTGCCACGCGGGCATCGCCCCGCTGCGTCCAGATCAGGACGCCAGCAGGCGTTTGCCCGTCCATCAGCGCGACATATTCGCCGCTCTGGCCATTGGCCCCGTCATTTTCGACATGCTTGATAATGATGGATTGTTCTTGCATAGGCCTGATCTCCGTCGGGCAGCCCCTGACTACTCCTGACCAGGGCGATGCAAGGGTGCCTGTCATGCAGTTTCTTTCTGACAATGCGGCTTCTGTCCACCCCAAAGTGTGGGATGCCATGCGGGCTGCCGATCAGGCAGATGCCCCATATGATGGAGATTGCCTCTCGCAGCAGCTTGATGTGGCTTTCTCTACCCTGTTTGAAAGGGAATGTGCAGCCTTGTGGGTGGCCTCCGGGACAGCGGCCAATTGCCTTGCACTTGGTGCGCTGGTGCAGCCTCATGGCGGCGTGGTGTGCCACCGGGAATCACATATTGAAATGGATGAAGGCGGCGCACCCGGTTTCTTTCTCCATGGTGCGAAACTCATGCTCGCTGATGGTCGCGCGGCCCGGCTGAGCGTGGAGAGCGTATGTGATGTAATAGATCCGGTTCGTGACGATGTGCATCAGGTGCAGCCTCACGCAATTTCACTGACACAGGCGAGCGAATATGGCTGCTGCTACAGGCCGGATGACCTGAATGCGCTGGCCGAACTGGCGCGCAAACGCGGGCTTGGCCTGCATATGGATGGCGCGCGTTTCGCCAATGCGGTGGCCTATCTTGGTTGCAGTGCGCAGGAAACCGCGGGGCCGATAGATGTGCTCAGCTTCGGTTTTATCAAAAATGGCGGAATGAGCGCAGAGGCTATCGTCTTTTTTGATCCTTCTCTGGCAGATATGGTCCGTTACCGGCGCAAGCGGGCTGGCCACTTGCAAAGCAAGGGCCGTTTTCTCGCCGCCCAGATTCTTGCTCTGCTGGATCAGAATGTGTGGCTGGCCAATGCAGGTCAGGCCAATGCTGCCGCTGCGCATATTGCCGGAGCTGCAGAAGAACGGCTGCTCTATCCGGTAGAAGCCAATGAGATATTCCTGCGCTGTTCGGCAGAGGAACGGGCTGGTCTGCGCGAACAGGGCTTTGCTTTTTATGACTGGGGTGCAGAGGCGGCGCGTTTCGTCACCGCATGGAATACGCATGATGAAGATGCCGAAAAACTGGCCTGTGCTCTTGCAGTTTTATGAGCAATAACGCGTCTTACGCGCTGTTACGCCCGCGCATTGCCCTTCCTTTTGTGCTGGTTGCCCTGATCTGGGGGTCAACCTGGCTGGTGATCAAGGATCAGCTTGATGCCGCGCCGCCGGGCTGGTCCGTAACATGGCGTTTTGGCCTTGCCGCGATGGGTATGGCGGGGCTGACATGGTGGCGCGGTGGATCATTACGGATTGGCGCCCAGGGGCAGAAGCTGGCCGCCCTGATCGGCCTTGCCCAGTTTTGTCTCAATTTTAATTTCGTCTATCGGGCAGAGCTTTATATCACGTCGGGCCTGGTTGCGGTGCTGTTTGGCCTGCTGATGGTTCCCAATGCCCTGCTGGGCCGGATTGTTCTGGGCACGCCCATTACCCGCCGGTTCGTGGCAGGGACATGTGTGGCACTGGTCGGCATTGCCATGATGCTTGTGCATGAAGCGCGTATGGCGCCGCTGGCCAGCTCTGTCTGGCCGGGCATTATGCTGGCATTGTGCGGTCTGCTATGTGCGGCCTTTGCCAATATCGTGCAGGCAACGCCTGCGGCGCGCAAACAGGATATGTTTGCCCTGCTGACATGGGCCATGCTGTGGGGCATGGCAGGCGATGTGGCGCTGGCATGGTTTCTGTCCGGCCCGCCTGTTTTTCCGGCTGATCCCCGTTACTGGGCCGGGGTTGCCTATCTGGCCTTTATCGGTTCGGTTATCACCTTCCCGCTATATTTTATGCTGATTCGGGAAATCGGACCGGGCAGGGCAGCCTATAATGGCGTATTGGTGCCGGTTATCGCGATGATCCTGTCCACCCTGTTTGAAAATTATCAATGGTCCTTGCTGGCAGTATCAGGCGGGGCACTGGGGCTGGCAGGTATGGCCATTGCCCTGAGGGCGCGCAATCCGGTTTCAAAATCGGGATAAAGCGGCTTCCAGCCAAGGATGCGGCGCGCCTTGCCATTGGCGATGCGGCGGTTTTCCGTATAAAATGCCTGCGCAGCCGGAGAGAGTCCCGCCTCTGCCATTTGCAGGACAGGTGGCGGCTTCTGGCCCAGTAATGCGCAGGCCGCCTCTATCACGCTATTCTGGCTTGAGGGGCAATTATCGGCAATGTTGTAGACCCCTGCCGGTGCATCCAGCCCCGCAATCACGGCACGGGCAATATCATCTACATGAATCCGGCTGAACACCTGCCCCGCTATATCGAGCCGGTGGGCCTTGCCCTCCTGCACCTTGTCCAGCGCACTGCGTCCCGGACCATAAATTCCCGGAAGGCGGAATATGTGTGCCCCTGCATCACCCCAGCGGGCATCTGCGATAGCGCGTGCCTGACGGCGGCCCGAACCGGTTGGCGCGCTTTCATCCACCCAGGCCCCGCCTGTATCCCCATATACTCCGGTTGAGGACAAATAGCCGAGCCATTTGCCGGAGAGATTTGGGCCATAGTGATCCAGCACAATATCGCTACCGCCAACGGGCGGCACAGAACTCAGGACATGGCTTGCCTCTGCCAGAGCGTGGGCAACCCTGCCTTCATCATCAAAGGGCATGGTGCCGTTCTTGCCCGTAGAGTGAATTTCCCAGCCCAGAGTCTCCAGCTTTTGCGCGATCCGGCTTGCTGTATAGCCCAGACCAAAAATCACCATGCGTCTCATGAGTCCTGACCCAATGTGTCCTGATCCTGCAGCTTTTCGTGAAAAAGCAGTTCCCACTTCTTTATACAAGACTATAAATGAAGGCCTTATGGATAATAGCGACAACGCCTCCACTACTGACCCCGTGATTGAAACACCGCGGGCAGAACAGTCAGCGCCGGACATGCTCCAGCCCATGAAATTCCGCAAGGACTATCAGCCTTTTGGCTGGCTGGTGCCCGAAGTGTATCTGGATTTTGATCTCAAAGAGCAGGAAACCCATGTCGAGGCCCGACTTGTTGTCTCGCGCAATGAGGCTGCAGAAGCAGAGGACACCATCCGGCTGAATGGCGACGGCTTGCGCCCTGTCCGGGTCACGCTTGACGGGGAAGACACCGATAGATGGGAAATGGATGGCGATGACTTGCTCATTTCCCTGCCCGCAAACGTGCATGAAATTGCTTTTACCACTGTCATTAATCCGGCAGAAAACAGCCAGCTCATGGGGCTTTACGCATCAGGTGGCATGTTGTGTACACAATGCGAGGCGGAGGGATTTCGTCGGATCACCTTCTTTCCTGACCGGCCTGATGTATTGTCTATCTATCGTGTCCGGATGCAGGGCGATGCGCAGCTTTATCCGGTTCTGCTGTCCAACGGGAATTGCGTGGCGCGCGGTCAGAATAAGGATGATGGCACGCATTGGGCGCAGTGGCATGATCCCTGGCCCAAACCGAGCTACCTGTTTGCACTGGTTGCAGGAGATCTGGTTCCCCGGCGCGACAGTTTTACCACTGGCAGCGGGCGTGAGGTAGAGCTTGCCATCTGGGTGCGGGAACAGGATATCAACCGCACCGATCATGCGATGCAATCCCTGGTCCGGGCGATGCAATGGGATGAAGCAAGCTTTGGTCGCGAATATGACCTTGACTGTTTCAACATTGTTGCGGTCAGCGATTTCAATATGGGGGCGATGGAAAACAAGGGCCTCAACATATTCAACACCAAATATGTTCTGGCAGACAGGGATACTGCCTCAGATACCGATTTCGATGCCGTCGAGGGAGTTATCGGCCATGAATATTTTCATAACTGGTCGGGTAACCGGGTCACATGCCGGGACTGGTTCCAGCTAAGCCTGAAGGAAGGGTTTACGGTCCTGCGGGACCAGCTCTTCAGCCAGGATATGGGGAATGTCGGAGTCCGGCGAATAGAGGATGTGCGCATCCTGCGTGCGGCCCAGTTTCCGGAAGACAGCGGCCCGCTGGCCCACCCGATACGGCCCGATTCTTTCCACGAAATCTCCAATTTCTATACCGCCACCATTTATAACAAGGGCGCAGAAGTCGTCCGTATGATACGCACTATGGCTGGTGAGGAGAGATTTCGGGCCGCTTGCGATCTCTATTTTGACCGGCATGACGGGGAAGCGGCAACCTGCGAGGATTTTATCTCTGCCATGGAAGATGGCACCGGACTGGATCTGACCCGGTTTCGCCTGTGGTATGGGCAGGCCGGCACGCCGCGTCTGACCATTAGCCTCGGCCATAACGGCGCGAATGTCCGCGTGCATGTTCAGCAAAAACTTGCCCCCACACCGGGACAGGCAAAAAAGCACCCCATGCCCATCCCGCTGCGCCTTGCCCTGTTTGACCGCGATAGCAGAACCCGTCAGGCAGAACAGACTATCGTGCTGGACGGGCCGGATATGACGCTGGATTTCCAGGGGTTTGACAAACCTCCCATTCTCTCTGTCAACCGGGACTTTTCTGCCCCCGTTATCATTGAGCAGGATGTAGCGCCCGATGAGCTGTTCTTCCTTGCCTGCCATGATGATGACCCCTTTGCCCGCTGGGAGGCGATGCAGGATCTGGTTACGAAGCATATCATTTCTGCACAGGGCGAAGAAACCTGTGTGGACTCGCTGCGTGAGAGTGCCCGGATCATCACGGATGCCATGGAATTTACTTTGCAGGATCATGCAATTGATGATGAAATGCGCGGCGAACTTATGGCCTTGCCCGGCTTTGCCGCGCTGGCCGAGCATGTCCCGCTTGCTGACCCATTGCGCATTAGTGCCGCGCGTGAGGCGCTCAAGGCGGATATTGGCGCCGCCTTGTCTGATGCCTTGTGCAGCCGGTTTGGCGCTCCGGGAACAGAATCCTGGTCCATGACTTCTGCGGCGCGTGGCACACGCAAGATGCGCGGTCTTGCCCTGACTTTTCTTGCCGCCAGCGATCCGGACAGGGCTGCTCAACTTGCCGCAAAGATCTATCTGGCTGCAGACAATATCACCGATCGGCAAAATGCGCTTTGGGCAGTGGCAGGGCTGGAAGCACCGCAGCGTCAGTCATGTCTGCAGGACTTTTACAGGCACAATCAGGATAATCCTCTGGTGGTGGATAAATGGTTTGCGATTCAGGCATCCAGCAATCATCCCCAAATTGTCCATCAGGTGCAGGAACTGGCGCAACATAAGGATTTCACCCTGCATAATCCCAATCGCGTGCGGTCACTTTACATGACATTTGCCGCCAATCCGGTGGGATTTCATGCGCAGGACGGGGCTGGCTATCGCATGATTGGCGATCTTGTCACGGCGCTGGACCCGATCAATGCCCAGACGGCGGCGCGCTTTGTCCCGGCACTGGGCCGCTGGAAGCGCATTGAACCCCACCGCGCACGATTAATGCGCGCGCAGCTTGAAAGAATCTCCCGCTGCGAAGGCCTCTCTGCCGATACGCGCGAGCAGGTGGAGAAAGCTCTTGCCTGACCATTCCGGTTCTTCTGGCCCGGCCGGCATTACGCATATTCGTGCAGATTTGCTGGAAGGTATTCCGCATGGCTTTCTGGGCCGGACGGGCGGCGTTTCCACCGGCCAGGTCGCCAGCCTGAATACGGGCCTTGGCGGGCAGGATGATCCGGCAGTGATTGCGGAAAACCGTCGCCGGGCTGCCGAGGCAGTCATGCCGGGGGCCCGTTTGGTCGGGTGTTACCAGATCCACTCCGCGATTGCGGCCACGGTGGATGAGCCATGGGATGATTCCGGCCGTCCCCGCGCCGATGCGCTGGTGACGAATTGCCCGGATATTGTGCTGGGGATTGTGACAGCAGATTGCGCGCCGGTGCTGCTGGCTGACAGGGAGGCCGGCTGTGTCGCTGCTGCCCATGCCGGGTGGCGCGGGGCACATGGAGGGATTCTCGAATCCACGATTGACGCAATGATGGAACTGGGCGCCAGGCCTGATCGCATATGCGCAGTAATCGGTCCGTGTATCGCCCGTGGCAGCTACGAGGTGGACAACCGGTTTCGGGATAATTTTCCGATAGAGGATGCCAGATACTTTTCTGCCGGCCGCGCTGGCCACTGGCAGTTTGATCTTGAGGCCTATGTCGAAAAATGCCTGAGAGGCGCAGGAATCGGGTATGTCACGGCTTTGGGGCTGGATACATATAGCGATGAGGAACGCTTCTACTCCTTTCGCAGGGCAACCCACCGGAATGAACCGGATTACGGGCGGCAGCTTTCCCTGATAGGCCTTGCCGGAGCCTGATAAGCAGGATTGCGAAAAATGGCGGTTGGCAAGGGGGCGCAATGCAGCTAAGGGCCTCGCAAGACCGGCATCGGCACAGACTGTAATAGTTATGTCGATTTGTCGCGCATGGGGGCTTGTCTTTTGGGGCTTTCCTGCGGCACGGTTGGAATCTCAATGAAGCCGTGCCGGTTCGGGCAGGGCACAGGCAGACAAGGCTAGGTCTGATGACTGATACGACTGTCACCGCGAACTCCGCTCCCATCGAAGATGATGGCGAAACCGGCGTTCGGCGGCGGGACTTTATCAATATTGCCGCGGTAAGCGCAGCCGGAGCGGGTGGCATCGCTACCCTGATTCCCCTCATCAGCCAGATGGCACCTTCGGCGGATGTGCTGGCCGAAAGCTCGACCGAGGTGGATGTTTCATCTGTTGAGCCGGGGCAGGCGATCAAGGCCGTATTCCGCAAGCAACCCCTGTTTGTCCGTCGCCTGACTCCCAAGGAAGTCGAGGAAGCGAACGCAGTGGATGTCGGTTCGCTGCGCGATCCGCAGACATTGGCAGAGCGCACCAAGGAAGGGCATGGAGACATGCTGATCACCATGGGCGTGTGTACCCATCTGGGCTGCGTGCCGCTGGGTGCCGGTGAAGGGGAGAATCGCGGCGAATTTGGCGGTTATTTCTGCCCTTGTCATGGCTCATCCTACGACACGGCAGGCCGGATTCGCAAAGGCCCCGCACCGACCAATCTCGAAGTTCCCGAATATGAATTCGCATCCGATACGGTTGTGAAAGTCGGCTGAGGAAGAGGATAAAAAAGACCATGAGCTTCCCCTGGGCCAAACATTACGAACCTACCAACCCGTTGATGCGCTATTTTGACGAGAAGCTGCCTTTGCCGCGTCTTGTCTATAATGCTGTCGGCAAGGGTTATGAGTGTCCGCGCAACCTGTCCTATTTCTGGAACTTCGGTGTTCTGGCAGGCTTCTGCCTCGTATTGCAGATTGTTACCGGCATTATTCTTGCCATGCATTATGCCGCCAATGATGCCGTTGCCTTTGGCACGGTGGAACACATTATGCGCGATGTGAACTGGGGCTGGATGCTGCGTTATGCCCATGCGAACGGGGCAAGCTTCTTCTTTCTCGTTATTTATGTTCATATTTTCCGTGGCTTCTATTACAGTTCCTACAAGCCGCCGCGCGAAATGGTGTGGCTGCTGGGTGTTGTGATCTTCCTGCTGATGATGGCTACCGGGTTTATGGGCTATGTGTTGCCCTGGGGCCAGATGAGCTTCTGGGGGGCCAAGGTTATTACAGGCCTGTTTGGCGCCATTCCGCTGGTGGGTGAGCCTTTGCAGATCTGGCTGCTGGGTGGCTATGCGCCGGATAATGCTGCGCTCAACCGCTTTTTCAGCCTCCATTTCCTGCTGCCTTTTGTAATTGCAGCAGTGGTGATCCTCCATATCTGGGCGCTGCATATTCCCGGCTCTTCCAACCCGACCGGGGTTGAGGTGAAAAGCGAAAGCGATACGATCCCGTTCCACCCCTATTACACCGCCAAGGATGGCTTCGGGCTGGGCGTTTTCCTGATTTTCTATTGTGCCTTTGTGTTCTTCCTGCCGAACTATCTCGGTCACCCGGACAATTATATCGAGGCCAACCCGCTTTCCACGCCTGCGCATATTGTGCCTGAATGGTATTTCTGGCCTTTCTACGCTATTTTGCGTGCTTTCACTTCTGACTTCTTCTTTATTCCGGCCAAGCTGATGGGTGTATTGGCAATGTTCAGCGCCATTCTGGTGTGGTTTTTCCTGCCCTGGCTGGACAAATCGCCTGTGCGTAGCGGCAGCTATCGTCCGCTGTTCCGCAAGTTCTTCTGGTTCGGGCTGATGCCTGCCATGGCGGTGCTGTTCTATTGCGGCGGGGCAGCAGCAGAAGAACCCTATGTGATGCTGAGCCAGATCGCGACGGCTTATTACTTCCTGCACTTCCTGGTGATCCTGCCACTTATCTCCTCGATAGAGAAGCCGGAGGCACTACCCTATTCCATCACCGAAGCGGTGTTGGGCAAGGATGATGCAGCATCCCTTGAACCCGCAGAATGAACTGACAGGACTAAGAGAAAGACAAGACCATGATCCGCCTTTTCGGAATGCTTGCCGGCCTGTTCTTCACCCTTGCGGTGCTGTGGGCCTTCGTTAATGGCGCGGGGACAGTGATCTCCGAAGGTCAGCTTAAGGAAGCGACCGCCGAACACGAGTTTCATCTTCACCCTGAAAAGGTGAAATACAGCTTTAACGGACCATTCGGCACGTGGGACTATGCGCAGCTCCAGCGTGGCTTTCAGGTCTATCGTGAAGTATGCTCCGCATGTCACAGCCTGAAATTCGTGGCTTTCCGTGATCTTGAGCAGATCGGCTATAGTGAGGCACAGGTGAAAGCACTTGCCGCCAGCTTCCAGGTGCCGGGGATTGACCCGAACACAGGGGAAGACAATCTGCGCCCCGGATTGCCGACAGATTATTTCCCGTCACCCTATCCCAATAGTGTTGCGGCTGCTGCGGCAAACAACAATGCCATTCCGCCTGACCTGTCGCTGATGACAAAGGCGCGGCATGACGGGACGAACTATGTTCATGCCCTGCTGACCGGATACCGTGCGCAACCGGCAAAGCTGTTGAAGGAATTTCCGGATTCCAAAACACCGGCCGGGCTGCATTACAACCCGTATTTCGCCAATCTCAACCTGGCGATGGCTCCGCCGCTTACTGCAGATGGACAGGTATCTTATGCAGAAGGCAATCCTGAGCCGACGATAGATCAGATGTCAAAGGATGTTGCCGCGTTCCTTACCTGGACGGCAGAACCGAAACTGGTAAAGCGCCGTCAGACCGGCTGGCCTGTGCTTGGTTTCCTGCTTTTTGCAACCATTCTGGCCTATCTTGCCAAGCAGCAAATCTGGGCGGACAAGAAGCCAAAGAAGGGCAAGAAAGCCGAATAACAGGTAAATACCAAGGCTATAATGATCCGCTGCGTTGCAGTGTAACAATAATGATAATGTGTTTGTAGCGGTGTGCGTAATGACTGGATTACGTGCGCCGCTATTTTCATGCGTAATCGCATTGCGTGCCAGAAAAGCGGACATCTATTTCTGAGAATGCTTTACAGGCTTGCGCAAAAATCTCGCTCTCGCCAATTGCCCAAAACAGGTTTATCGGCCCTGATATGACTACGCGCACCCGTTTTGCCCCGTCGCCGACCGGACGGCTTCATGTTGGCAATATTCGCACTGCCCTGCATAACTGGCTGCTGGCCAGACAAAGGGGCGGAGAATTTCTGCTGCGGATTGATGATACCGATAGTGCCCGTAGCGAAGACCGTTATATTACTTCTATCCGGCAGGATCTGGCCTGGCTTGGCCTGTCACCGGATGGAGAAGAAAGACAGTCGGACCGGCTGGATCATTACGAAGCCGCCTTTGCTCGTCTGCAGGAGGCGGGCAGGCTCTATCCTTGCTATGAGACTTCGCAGGAACTGGAGCTTAAACGCAAGATCCTGCTTGGCCGGGGGAAGCCGCCCATTTATGATCGTGCAGCCCTGTCACTGAGTGCAGGGCAGCGCGCTGAAAAAGAGGCGCAAGGCATCTCTCCCCACTGGCGCTTCCTGCTCGATCATGATGAAGCGATTGAATGGGAAGATGGCATCCGCGGCGCGCAAAAATTTGACCCTGCGCAGTTGTCTGACCCGGTTGTGCGCCGTGCTGACGGGTCATGGCTCTATATGTTGCCCAGCGCGGTTGATGATATTGCCATGAACATTACCGACATTTTGCGCGGGGAGGATCACGTTTCCAATACTGCCGTTCAAATTCAGATGTTTACCGCACTTGATGCTGCACCTCCTGCTTTTGCGCATGAGGCATTGCTGGTTGGGAGTGAGGGCAAACTGTCCAAGCGGCTGGGTGCATTGGGGTGCGAGAGTTTTCACGAACGGGGGATTGAGCCGGAAGCATTGATTGCCCTGCTCGCCCGGATTGGCACAGCTCTTCCGATAGAGCCAATTGCTGCGCGGCAAACCCTTGTAAATACGTTTGATTTGTCCAGCTTCTCCCGTGCTCCGGCGCGGTTTGACGATGCGGAACTGGAGCGTTTGAACACTGCAATCATTCACCAGCTTACTTTTGCAGATGTGCAAAATCGTCTGCCTGCGGGGCTGCCTGAAGGTCTGGATGAAACGGCTTGGAATACACTACGCCCGAATCTGATTGTGCTGAGCGATATCTATTCATGGTGGGAAGTTGTCACCGGTCCGGTCACTGGACCGGAATTTGATGAGGATACACGGCAGTTTCTGAAGCAGGCAGTGCAGGAACTGGACTGGAGCAGCGCAGACCCCTGGCATGAGTTGACCAACAGGCTCAAGGCCTCAACCGGGCGCAAGGGCAAGTCGCTGTTTTTACCTTTGCGTCAGGCTCTGACCGGGATGGATCACGGGCCGGATATGAAAGATCTCTTGCCTCTGATCGGAGAGGGGGAAGCGCGCAGGCGACTTGCATCGGCTGCTTCTACCTGAAGCATCTGCCTGGAGAGTGTAATCAGGGCTGCACGACAACCCAGCGCAAGGGTTGTTCAGAAGCTTCGCTGCGCAAGGCTTCGTTGGCCGTCCACAGCACCCAGGGGCGGCCAGCATAATCGGGCTGGAACCGTGTGCGTGTCAGCCACAGATTGCGATCCAGCTTCGGGGCCAGATGATAGGCGCTTTCAAAATCCGGCATGATCTTGAGTATCGCCGGCCGTCCGGCGTGATTTTCTATCTGGTTGATCAGGGTCATCAGCTCGCTTTCAACCGCCGCCTCATTGACGCGCTGTGGGCAATCTCTGGCGGTGCCGGATAATTCAATAACCGGAGGCAGCATATCCTTGCCGCGCGGCACAATGACGACGAAGTTGGCAGATTGTCCGTCCGCCATCACGCAGGGGTCAAAATGATGCACCGCCCCGACTTTGAGCCCGGCCTCCTGTGCGGCGGCCAGATTGGTCAAGAATGCGGAATCGCGGCCTTTCTCTCCGGTGCTGGCATCAATATAGGCAAACTGTCCGCCAAGTGCCCGCACGGTATGAAAATGAACATTGCCATCGGCAGCGCCCACTTCAACCCCCTGATCAGGGTAGAGGCTGCGGTCCGGCATCCAGTGGGCAAGATACCACCAATACCAGAAGGCGCCGCCAATTGTTGCCAGCACTAGCGCGCCCAGAATCCGCCAGCGCCATGCTTTCCAGCCGGCACCGCGTGATGTGCGCGATTTGCTTGATTTTGTGCGCCCCCGCACCATTATTATTCCATCTATCCCTTGATATGCAGCACGCAGATGAGTGTAAACAGCCGCCGGGCGGTTGCAAAATCGGTTTCTACCTTGCCTTCAAGTCTCTCCATCAACAGTTCTGCCGCATTATTGTGGATTCCGCGCCGGGCCATATCAATGGTTTCAATTTCGGCAGCCGTCGCCTTGCGGATCGCCTGATAGTAACTGTCACATATAGCAAAATATTCACGAATCGGACGACGAAAACGGGCCAGTCCCAACAGCAGCATTTCCAGTGGCTGCTGTTGTTCATCACGGATATCCATGGCGAGTCGTCCGTCCCGCACTGCCAGCTGCAGATTATATGGCCCCTCATGCCCCGCCTCTGCCGGGCGCACGGGACGAAAGCTGTTTTCCTCGATCAGATCAAAGATCGCCACGCGTCGCTCTTGCTCGATATCGGCGTTGCGCCAGATAATCGTTTCCTCGTCGAGACTGATATTTGCAATCCGGTATTCGGCCATGATCGGATTGCTTTCGCAGAAAACCCCCCTTCCGGGCAAGCACTTCGCACAGCTTCCCCACTATCCACAGGCCAGTGCGACAATCCTGCACTTGCCAGAGCCTCCCTTTCCGGCCCATGGCGTCATTTATGGAAGCTCAGGAACTATTGACCCGCCCGGCAGAAACAGGTGTGGCGCCACGCACATTGCCCTCCAATATCGAGGCGGAAGCCGCGTTTCTGGGTGCGGTGCTGATCGATAACCGGGTGCTGGAAGAATTGCCTGTTCCGATTCGGCCCGAGCATTTTTTCGAACCACTGCACGGACGTGTCTATGACAGGATTCTGACCCTGCAGGATCGCGCCGCAGTCGTGACGCCGGTTACGCTCAAGCCCTATTTCGAATCGGATGAGGCGTTGCAGCAGCTTGGGGGCATCACCTATCTGGCGCAGCTTACCGCAGACGGACAGGGGTTGCTGGCTCCGCGCGAACTGGCGGAACAGATATATAATCTGGCATTGCTGCGTGAACTTGTCAGCGTGGGGCGCAATCTGGTCGAATCAGCACTCGATACGAGCGAGGATGTGGCGCCATTACAGCAGATTGAAAATGCCGAATCTGCCCTGTTCAATGTTGCCGAAGGTGCAGCCAGCAGCAATGAGGCGCAGAGCCTGCGTGGTGCGACAACCACGGCGCTGCAAATGATTGAGAAGGCGCTTAATTCAGGCGGACATAGTGCGGGCAAGACAACCGGCCTTACTACACTGAATGAGAAAATCGGCGGCTTGCACGATTCTGACCTGATTATTCTTGCCGGTCGGCCAGGCATGGGCAAAAGTTCGCTTGCTACCAATATCGCCTATAATTGCGCCAGCCGTCTGATGCGTGATCAGGCCGACAATATCGAAAATTCTGTCGGCTCGGCTGTCGCCATTTTCAATCTGGAAATGAGCGCAGACCAGCTTGCCACCCGTATCCTTGCCGAAGCAGCAGAAATCAGCTCGGAATCGCTACGTATGGGCAAGATCAGCCGCGAGGAATTCCAGCAGCTTTCCTTCGCCAGCCAGCGGCTTGCCGAATTGCCACTTTATATTGATGACACGCCGGCCCTGTCCATTGCGGCCCTGCGCACCCGTGCCCGGCGGCTAAAGCGCAAACACAATATCGGGCTGATCATTGTTGACTATTTGCAATTGCTGCAAGGCTCCAACCGCGCGAGCGATAACCGCGTCAATGAAATATCGGAAATCAGCCGGGGGTTGAAAACTCTGGCAAAGGAGCTTCACGTGCCGGTGATTGCCCTGTCGCAGCTTTCCCGTGCGGTTGAACAGCGCGATGACAAGCGGCCCATGCTTTCTGACCTGAGGGAATCCGGATCGATCGAGCAGGATGCGGATATGGTCTGGTTTATTTACCGCGAGGATTACTACGTCGCCTCGCGTGAGCCAAAGCGCCCGGTCGAGACAGATGATGTCAAGGTGCATGAAGCGCATGAAGCATGGGCACGGGAGATGGAACAGGTTTTCGGTCTGGCCGAGCTGATCGTTGCCAAGCAGCGCCATGGCGCTACCGGCAAGATTCGTTTGCGCTTTGAGCCGCGGATTACGCGCTTTTCCGACCTTGCAGAGGACGATCGGCGCTCAAGCGGATATGATTGATGCCAGGATACACAAGTATCAATGTGTATCCCGGTCATTGAGGCGGCGGGCGGCCGTATAATCCAGCACGGAAATCAGAAACCAGCCAAGCTGGCCATATAGATGCGCCAGCACGCCACTGCGCCTGCGGTAAAGATCGCGGGTAATCTGTTCGCTCTGCAGAGCAAGGTCATCGATAAACTGGCGCATTCGAAGCGCCAGTTCGGCATCATCAATACGCAGCATCAGTTCCAGATTGATCCGGATGGAGCGCATATCGAAATTGGCGCTGCCCAAATAGGTCATGTCATCGACAACGGCCAGTTTCATATGAAGCTTTTGCGGTAAATATTCGAATATCTGCACCCCGCAACGGAGCAGCCCGCCATAGATCAGCCTTGCGGCAGCAATCGTCGTGCGATTATCGGATTTTCCTGCCATAATCAGCCGTGCAGTGCCATTTCTGCCAATATTGCGGATGAACCGGCGGAAACTGCGGGGGGGTGAAAAATACGCCATCACCAGATCCAGCCGTGAAGCGCGCATCAGATCGCGGCGAATCCGTCTTGCCCAGCTATTGGGAACACGGGTCGGCCCACCCAGAAGAAGACGCACGGGGCCGGTGCCGGGGTTCCATTCGCGCAATATCCGTCTGATGGTCATCAATTGCGCTTTCGGGTCACAGGTCCATTGTTCCAGCAGGTCAAACCAGCGGACGAAATCCGCTACCGCTTTTCCGCGCAATTGCACTGCCAGATCGCACCAGCCCTTGTCCTGAGGGGGCTGGAAGTAAGGCTGTGCAATATTGACCCCGCCTGTGAAAACCTCGGCATCATCTGCAATCAGGAATTTCTGGTGATTGCGAATCAGGTAGCGGACATTCCATCGGGCATTGAACAGGAAAAACCTTCCGCCCTGTTCTACTATGGGCATGAAAAAGTCCGTCGCAGCATCAGTCCCGAAACGGTCAACAATCACGCACACATCGACCCCGCGCGCAGCGGCGTTGGCCAAGGCATCGCGTAACCGGATTCCGGCATTATCATTCTGGAACATATAGAAAAACAGATGCACGGACCGGGTGGCGCGGTTCACCATATCCAGCAATATGGCAAAACGCTCTTTTCCGTGGGGGATAAAGAGAAAATCGGTTCCGTGAACACTTGCGGTAAAACTGCGCAGTGCCGGATGGGTATTATCTGTATTGCCTGCCGCTTCCGGGGAGAGGTTCTCAGCCATCGTCCGTTCTCAATGGCGTGGAACATGCCGCACTGCAAGCCTGCCCGACCGGGCAGATTATCTTGACTCTGTGCAGCCATGCTCATAAAGCCCGCAACTTACTTGAAAACTGATGTAGCGGAGTGCCCATGGCGCGCGTAACTGTCGAAGACTGTGTCGACAAGATCCCCAACCGTTTTGACCTTGTTTTGCTGGCCGCGCAGCGTGCGCGGGAAATTTCCGGCGGCGCGGAACTGACGATTGATCGTGACCGGGATAAAAACCCGGTTGTTGCCCTGCGTGAAATCGCGGATGAAACTATTCGCCCGACCGAGCTGAACGAAAGCATCGTCACCGGCCTGCAGCGGATTCTTCCTGATGAAGAAGATGACGCAGACGAAATTGGTTCACTGAGCCTGTCTGCTGAAGCATTGCGGATAACCGCATCAGCGCCGACACGTTCCACCTCGATCGGCAGCGATTTCGACGGCTGACGGATATGGCTGACTGATTCAGCTGCAGGACAGGCGCCCTGTCTGTCCGGTTGTTTGCCCGCCTGCCGTTCGTCCTGACTATTTGCCCTGACGGCAAAACATGCTCCGCTATGTGACAGCCCTGTTTTGGTCCTGTTACGGGAGCGGTCCTGTGCTTGCAGTATCTCCGCATGACGGTCCGTATCAGGGAGCACATTAGAGCGGGATGACATATGACAGAATCACCTCCCGCTCTTTATACTTTTGTGGACGTGTGATTTTTTGACAAAAACCGGGGCCCACTTTTTGTCATCACACTCTAAAGCCAAGGGCAGGAGGCAGGGCCATTAGGACAGTGATTGCGGTTTACAGCGTCAAGGGAGGTGTTGGTAAGACGACACTGGCTGTAAA
>JBKEEC010000124.1:0-1815 GCA_047975785.1 Sphingomonadaceae bacterium
CCCACATCACCGGCCAGACGCAGTTCCTGACTGAACTCGCAGTGATCTTCGCGGCGATCAACCTGACGGACACGCACAGGTTCACCGGCAAACTCGCTGTCTGGTGACGGAATGGTCTTGCGGTAACCTGAACTGGAAGTGAATGTGCCGATGGGCAGCGAGGCATTCATCTCCAGAGTAACACCCCATGTTTCAAGCATGAGCGCGTTGGAGTCCGTTGCATAGGTTGTATAAGGTTCACCATCCTGATCGGCCGGATAGCCACGGATAGGCAGCACCATGGTCGGCAGGCTGGCATTTTCAAAACCGGGGCCGTCGCCTTTCAGTTTGGTGTAATCAGCAATCAGGGCTGAATCAAAATCTCCCGATTCGAATGTCAGCGTGCCGCGGACAGAACGGGTGCGTTCCTTGGGCAGTGAGCGGCCATCCGCATTGTCGATATAACCGTCATAATCCTTGTACAGGCCAGCAACCTTGAAACCCAGCGAATCGTTGAGCGGTGTCTTGACCATGGCGCGAGCTTCACGACGACCAAAGCTGCCGATTGTGCCCTGGAATTTTCCGCCAAATTCATCATCCGGACGAGCAGAGCGGACACTGACAACGCCGCCAATAGTGTTACGGCCATATAATGTGCCCTGCGGACCACGCAGAACCTGAACACCTTCAATATCGAACAGATCGAGCAGGGCACCCACATTGCGCGCCAGATAGACACCGTCCACTTCAACCCCGACAGCCGGTTCAGCCGAGGATTCCACGTCTGCAAAGCCAAGGCCGCGAATGCTGAAAGCAGAGGCGAACTGGAATGCGCCAACCGGCTGCAGGCTGACATTGGGAACCTTGGCACTGAAATCAGCCAGAGTCTCAACCTTGCTGTTTTCCATGGCGGCCTGATCGAAAGCGGAAATTGCCAGCGGTACTTCCTGCAGGCGCTCCTCACGGCGCTGTGCAGTAACGATGATCTCGTTTTCCGAGGCCACTTCGGAATAACCCGAATCGCCTGCGTCCTCAGCCGCATCCTGTGCATGGGCCTGAATGCCGCCCAGCATGGTGCCAGCCAGGACAAGCGCAGAAAAGCGGATTGTGCGATGATAATTCATGTCTTCTCCTCCCATCCGGCAACACGCCGGTGAAACTCGCTCCAGCATATAACTGTCAACTAATTTGTCAAAATTAAAAAAATAAGTTGACGTTTTATGCCGTCTGCGTGACATTATGCCCACGGCATAGCGTGAAGAATCATTACCGACTGCCAGAGCTAATCTACGGTAAAACCGGTATTTTTGGCGTGTGGGTGGGGTGGTTATCGCGCAAAATGCGCTATCGTCAAGTATATTGACGGTAAATTTTGAGTGTCTGGTGTCAGTTCTGGAGCAAGGGGGGGCTGGATTATGGGCGTGCTTGACGGACGAAACGTGCTTCTTACCGGGGCGTCATCCGGGGTTGGGCGTCATTTGGCGCATATGCTTTCAGCCGAAGGGGCGCATGTTATCTGCTGTGCCCGGCGGGCTGCAGAACTTGATTCGCTTGTCGCAGAAATTGAAGCCGGTGGCGGAAAGGCGCTGGCCCAGGTCTGTGATGTGAGTGATGCGGACTCTGTCCGACGCGCTTTTGATGCCGGAGAGAATGCTGCGGGGCTGGTTGATTCGGTCATCGTCAATGCCGGGGTCACCAATGCGATGCCGGCAGCAAAAATGCCGGTTGAATCTTTAGATCAGGTCATGGCGATCAATCTGCGCGGTGCCTTTCTTACTGCCCGCGAAGGTGGGGCGCGGATGATTGCTTCGGGTCCGGCAGATCCGGCGCAGCCGC
>JBKEEC010000125.1:0-3541 GCA_047975785.1 Sphingomonadaceae bacterium
CGTCTACCGTAATATCGACAGAACGGTTGCTGCCGCCACAGGAGCCTGAATCAAGATCATCCACAAGTTCCTGACCGCAAGTCTGTGCCGCCTCAAGCAGAGGCTCCTGCAGCAATCCACTCGGATTGATGGCTGTTGTCTTCAGCGGGCCATCTCCGGAATGATAGGTGGAATTGCCGCGCCAGCTTCCCTCGGCCTTTTTGAAATAGGGCAGAACTTCGGCAAAGGACCATCCATCGGCCCCCATCTGCCGCCATGCATCATAATCAATCGGGTTGCCGCGAGAATATATCTTGCCATTGATCGAGGATGACCCGCCTAGCAAACGCCCCTGCGGCAGGTCTATATTGCGATTGTCGAGATGCGCTTCCGGTTCTGACTGAAATTTCCAGTTCAGGCCCGCTGGCTTGTTGCGATAAAAGCCGATCCCCATGTGAAAGACAAAGTTCCAGTCCGACCCACCGGCCTCCAGAACGAGTACACTCGTATCCAGGTCCTCGGTCAGACGGGACGCCACAACGCCCCCACCCGAACCAGAGCCCACTACGATATAGTCATACTCTTCCATAGACCACATCCCATTGGCTTTTTAAAGTCGTTCAGCGACCATGCCGTTATCCCGCCAAGTTCCAGTTTTATCCAACGATGGTCAATCCACATTTTCGATTTACGATTGAGATAAACTCATCCCAGAATTTGATTTTTCTTACCTATCCAACGCTATTTACCTGCTCTGCCCCCAGAGCCGAGGCGAGAACGGACAGTTCCATCAAATGTTCCGATGTCTTGATCATCCGGTCTGCAATCCCCGGTGCGGGGTCGGCAAATTCTGACGGCCCCCACCAGCCTTCGGGTGTTTGACGATCAAGGAACCATCCCGCCATCTGCATGACCTGCTCAAGCCAGTTTCCCTCCCGGTCCGCAAAATACATTTCCCCCACAGCCCAGCCGTATTTGCAGGCCTGCACCGATTCCACATCATCAAACTGGGCAGGGTTGCCCAGACGGCTGAATTGCAACAGGCGGCGCGCAGCATCCAGTGATTCAGCGCAATTATAGCGGGCCGAATATCGGGCCAAAAACACCGCACCCATGGCGGGCGGGAAATAGGCCTCCCTTGGTTTTGAAAAATCAACTATCAGCGACCATGCCGGTGTGCCTGCCGGAGGAACCCACAACTCATTCCCGATCATGCAGCCATGAAAAAGGAGGCTCTCCCTCGCGTCCTGCCTAGCCATGCTGCGAACCCATCTGGCGCAGCCATGGGCCAGTTCATGGTCCCCGGCCACGAGTGCAGAAAGCCCCACTTGCGCAGTGGACAGCATTTCACAAACAACACCATCGGAAGGTGGGGCATTACCATCACTCGCCACCATCAGAATGCCGCCTGTTGCCGTATCCTGTTGCGATTTCAAAAAGGCCAGAGACTGCCGCGCAACGGACAAATGGCCGGTCATCCAGGCACTGATAACATAAGTACCAAGCCAGTAATTCGCGGTTGAGGAAATATAACCCTGACCATTGGCATAGCCGGGGCGAAAAGCGCCCGATTTCTCTATCCGGTTGCGCGCCGCCCATTCCACGATCCGGGCCGCAACGTCGACATGCCCAGCAACAGACAAGCCCCAGCCCACGCGAGGCCACCCGGTTTTATCCGCGCTGTCTTCCGGTACACCATCAGAACCGATATGGTCCAGCAGCCACTGCGCCGCGTTCTGTCTGGCTGCATTTATTGTTTGCAACAGGGCGGAAATCTGATCTGAATGATCGGACATATAACAATCTTCCTGTAAAAGCCGGTGATCAGCGAATGGGCACATTCATGGCGATGCGGGACCAGAACACGGGGTCATGGCTAGGCAGCACGCGGGCGCCCTTGTCCTGCATACCCTTCAGCATTTTTAGCGATTGCAGCGACAGGTCCGCGTTATGGCAATGGTCGGGCAGGCGCAGCTCATCCAGCGAACGCTTCATGTTACAGCAATCAGCCGTCAGCACCAGATCGCCACCATCCGTTTTGACCCTGGCAGACTGGTGGCCGGGGGTGTGGCCTGGTGTTGGGAAGACAAGGATCGTTCCATCATCAAACAGGTCATGCTCCCCGGTTATTTTCCGATATGGCTGGCCGGTATCAAACTCATCCAGACAATAGAGTTCGCCGTCTGCCATGTCCTTCGCAAAGTCGACCTCATGCTGATTGACAATCACGGTCGCGTTGGGGAAGTCGGCATTGCCGCCCGCATGGTCAGCATGAAAATGCGAGGCGATGATCCAGCGGATATTTTCCGGTTCGACACCAATCTGTTCCAGCCGCTCTTTCATGGTGCAGCCCGCCTCGAGATCAATAAAACCTTCTTTTTCCGTCCCCGCAGGACGAACAAAGCGCGGCCCCAGCCCTGTATCAAACAAAACCAGCCCCTTTGGATGATCGATCAGGAAAGCAGTCACGGGGGCTTTGACCTGCCCTGGCTCTCCATCAAGGAAAAAGGCCATTGGCATATGCACGTAGCCGACGGTGAAGGCGAAGACGCGCACGCCTTCACCGGGGCGACGCGGGGATGTCGGGATTTCTGTGGCGCTCATGGTCCGGTCAACTCCTCTAGCAAGTTATACTGTTTTCAGGCTGTCCAGCGCTTCAAGCACTTCGGCAGGCGGCATATCTGTCTGTATGCGGCCACCGGGAAACAACATGTATCGCGTATCACTGACGGGGAATGCCGACAGGGCTTTGGCAATGCTTTCCGGCGTCCATTTGACCGCTTCATTGCTGGCGTGAAATGCCGCATCCCATTCCTTGAACAGGAATATTTGATCCCCCCAGCCGCCAAATACCCGACCCGTAAACGGACACAGCGCGCTGACCAGATAGAGGACAAGCTGCGCGACATGTTCGGGCAAATTGGGATCAAACCCCTCTCGCGGAGCCATAAGGTCCAGCATCTCCTGCGGTGCCCCTTCCAGCATACGGGTGCGCGCCATGGGCGCAATGGCATTGACCCGGACACCCAACGCGCCAAGTTCCTGCGCTGCAGCCTGGGTCATCGCAACAACTGCCGCCTTTGCCGCACAATAGGCCCCAATAGCCGGAACGGGATGAACCCCGGCGGGGGAAGCCGTATTGACAATCGCCCGGCCTGGCCGGGGGCCGCTTTTGCGCCAATGTGCGGCAGCGGCATTCATCGTGGCCAATGTCCCCTTGGCAATGACCGACTGGGATATCTCCCAATCCTGTTCTGTCATTTCCCCGAACAATCCCATACGGTTAATACCGGCATTATTGACGACAATATCAATGTCCCCAAATGTTTCGATGGCCAGATCGACCAGACCTGCCGCTGCCTTCCAGTCGCTGATGCTGCTGGTATCAGCTATCGCATGGCCACCTCTTGCCTTGATTTCTGCGACCACTTCCTCGGCAGGGCCCGTATCATGCCCGCCCCCGGTGTTGGAGCCGCCAAGGTCGTTGACAACAACTGCCGCGCCCTGAGCCGCCATCGCCAGAGCGTGCTCGCGCCCCAGACCACGGCCTGCGCCCGTTACC
>JBKEEC010000126.1:0-1826 GCA_047975785.1 Sphingomonadaceae bacterium
CACCATCCTTCAACCAGAACAGGTTTGTCAGCCCGCTTGCCCGGAAACACAAGCGGGCAGTCATCCCGGCGTGGCATACCTTCAAGGATCGCCAGTGCCTGACTGTTGAGCCAGACGATTCTTGGGCCAGTCTTGCTGTCAGGCAGCGTGAGGCGGGGCGGCTTCACCCATTCCCAGCGCAAATCCCGTATCTCGCCCAAGCGCGCACCTGTGTAGATCAGCATTCGGATAATCGCCACTTCGGCCGGATGATCCTTTTCCTCCTCGCGCAGTTCAAGCGCCAGTCGCCGATATTCCTTTGGCGTCAGATAACGCTCCATCTTGGGGCGCTTGTATCGAGGCATACCTCGACAGGGATTTGAGCCCTTGCGGCGCATTTTCAGAGCTTCGGCATATTTGAAAAGCGAAGAAAGAACCGGAAGTGCCCTGTTGTAACGCGCCTCGTTCTCCCCTGCACAGCCATCCTTCCAGCGCACCACATCCGTGCGGGCAATATCCGCAACCCGGCTCTCGCCAAAATGCGGAGAGAGATCATTCCGCCATGCGTTCAGATTGCGATAAGCGGTAGAATCCTTCCACCCACGGGCAAGGTCAGGCCAATAGGTCTCGACAAAATCATTCATCGTCGGTGTGGCCTTCACCACCAC
This sequence comes from Sphingomonadaceae bacterium, assembly GCA_047975785.1. Taxonomy (GTDB): domain Bacteria; phylum Pseudomonadota; class Alphaproteobacteria; order Sphingomonadales; family Sphingomonadaceae; genus JACXVD01. The sequence continues at coordinate 648 of JBKEEC010000126.1, forward strand.
CCGCTTGGGCAAACCATCCAGCGCCGTCTCGGCAAGAAACCTGCGCGCCTGTGCCCGCGCCACATTTGCATCAAGTTCGTCAGTGCGGCCCAATGTAATCCGTCGATGCTTGCCGCGATGCCGCAGCCGCACAAACCAGAAATAGTTTCCGCTCGGGCGCACCCTTAGCCCAAAACCCGCCAGTTCCGTGTCCCAGATACAATATTCCGTCTCGCGAAGCCGCAGTTTGCGACGGACAAAATTGCCATCCAGCAACGCTCGACGCGCAGGCTTTCGACCTTTGGGGACCATAAGGCCATCAGAAATACCAGAACTCGCCGCAAAAGTCCCGCTTTTCTCACATTCTTTGGGGCACAGACAGCCATCACCAGCACCCTGACTGCTGACCATCCTGCTGAATGCACGAACTGATTCTATTGCACTTTTTCCCATAATTACTGCGGTTAGCCGCGTAGGGTGTGCCCCTGTTTTGTTCCATATGTGTTCCGTCCGTATCAAGCCATTTTCCTGATGAATCGGGACGGCAGAGCTGCTTGCTTCAAACGGATTATGCAGCCCCGCCCGGCGCATGAGGAAGGGTTTTCCAGCGAATCATAATACCCGGCCAGGTGCCGAACCGGGCTGCACAAAGCCACACCATGAGGAGCATTGATGACTCTCATTGCCTTATCCTTGAGAGGACAAAACTTGACCCGAATATCTACAATGCAGGCAGCCGGGCGTGACAATTCAGGCGGGGCAGAAAGACCATTTCTGCCCCGCCTGGCAAACGAGCACAGAAAAAGGAGGAAGCCCGCCATGCGGGCTCCCTCCCTCTTCATTCCGTTCAGATTTCGTCGGCAAACCGGCTTAGTATGGCGTCAATCACCCGGTCCATCAACTGCGCAGGCAAGGTCCCGTAATCGCCTTCATCAATGGCGATATAGCCCCTCTCGCTGTCGGTCAGAACATATTGGGTGAAGTAGCTGTGGTAGGCTCTGGCATTGGCCGTATCAAGCGCTGCAATCAAGGCTGCCTGGTCGGCGCTGCGGGCATTGGCATGGGTCATATTCCACATGATAAATCCTCCTGATAGACGATGCGTTGCATCGACAGGAGCACACGGTGGGGGCGACGGACCGGGTCAGGGACCGTGCCCTGGCACGGCCGCGCAGCGGCGGTGGGGGTAACGGTTTTGTC
>JBKEEC010000127.1:0-7011 GCA_047975785.1 Sphingomonadaceae bacterium
GCCGGTGCCGATCGGCACCGTGCCGCTGTATCAGGCGCTGGAAAAGGTTGGCGGCATCGCCGAGGATCTGAACTGGGAGGTGTTCCGCGACACGCTGATCGAACAGGCCGAACAGGGCGTCGACTATTTCACCATCCACGCCGGGGTGCGCCTGCCCTATGTCCCGATGACCGCGAAGCGCGTCACCGGCATCGTCAGCCGCGGCGGCTCGATCATGGCGAAATGGTGCCTCGCGCATCACAAGGAGAGCTTCCTCTACGATCACTTCGACGAAATTACCGAAATCATGAAGGCCTATGACATCGCCTATTCTCTGGGTGACGGGCTGCGCCCCGGCAGCATCGCAGACGCCAATGACGAGGCACAATTTGCCGAGCTTTATACGTTGGGCGAACTGACAAAGCGCGCGTGGGAACAGGATGTGCAGGTGATGATAGAGGGGCCGGGCCATGTCCCGATGCACAAGATCAAGGAAAATATGGATAAACAACTGGAAGCCTGCGGAGAGGCTCCCTTCTACACGCTTGGCCCGCTGGTGACCGACATCGCGCCGGGATATGACCATATCACCAGTGGTATCGGTGCGGCACAGATCGGCTGGTATGGCACGGCGATGCTTTGCTATGTCACGCCCAAGGAGCATCTCGGCCTGCCTGATCGTGATGACGTGAAAGTGGGTGTGGTGACATACAAGCTGGCCGCCCATGCTGCCGATCTGGCCAAGGGGCATCCGGCTGCAAAGCTTCGTGATGATGCACTGAGCCGGGCACGTTTCGAATTTCGCTGGCGCGATCAGTTCAACCTGTCGCTCGATCCCGATACGGCAGAACAATATCACGACCAGACCCTGCCGGCAGAAGGTGCCAAGACTGCACATTTCTGTTCCATGTGTGGGCCAAAATTCTGTTCCATGAAAATAACGCAGGAAGTGCGGGACTTTGCGGCGAAACAGAATTCAGGCATAGAAGGTTTTGTCGCAGCCAGAGATGAGGCCGAAGCAGAAAAAGGGATGGAAGATATGGCGGAAAAGTTCCGTGAGGGTGGCGATTTGTATATCAAGGCGGAGGGTTAGGGTCACGGCCATGTGCCCAATGAGCCTTGCCTTCAGGTTACGGCCCGAACTGTCTGTCGCCGCTATTGCCATGGCGGTTTTTGCCAGTGGTGAAGTGCAGGCTGCGGAGATAGACTGGAGCGCCGCAGCCACTGCCTTTGCTGTCGGGGAAGAGCAAGCGGTCACGGTGTTCACCAAAAAGGCAGCCGCCCGCTGCGCCGGACGCTGGATGCTCCACGGTGATGCGGTGGATGATGGCGCCTTTCCGGTGGACGCACTTTATATCTTTCCCGATGAATTACGGCTGCCCTATGCTCTCCGTGCCATCGATTTTTTTCGTATTGAACCAGAAGATCAGCGGATCTGGCAACGGGCCGCTGACAAGGCGGAACGGCAATTGCGCCGGGTTCTGGCGGGTGACAGGGAAGCGTTCGGCCCCTATTTTGAAGCTCTTGGCCAGTGTTCAGCCAAAGCGGAGCCAGTCAGCGATTATCCGTCAGAGGCAATAGATGCGCCTGCCGAAAACCCGGACCCCAGAACCTGATCCCAAAACCTGACGCATCAGCAGTTTGAAACGCTCAGGCGCCGCGCGGGCTTGACCAATGTGCGATGAGTCAGGTTCATTGCACTTTGGCGTTACAGGAAATCTGCAGGAAATCCTGTTTTCTGGCACATGAGCCTTTGCATCGAACAAAAATTCAGCCATAGAGAGTTTGCTGCACTGCAGCATAACAAGAATCAAACCCCCGATACAATCGTGGAAGACATGGAAGAGATGGCTGTGAGGTCCCGCTCTGGCGGTGATTTTTACATATCAGCAAAGGATTATAGTCTGTGTATTTCCATTTCCCCGTTTCTGCCCATAAAAGCCTTGCCGCATGGCAGAATCTGGCATGGGACAGCTATGCCTTGTGGATAGAATCGGGTGCGGTTATCTGGCTGCGCTCGCTTGAACTGGCGGCGGGCGGCCCGGAAGCGGAACGGGAAGCCGTCCGCATGGTCAAGGAAAAACTGGTAGCCAATTGGGAACTGGGCAACCAGCTTCTGCTCAACGGGCCTGTGCCGCCGACTCAGGCAGCGCAGCGTTCTGTGCGGCATTACCGGGGCAAGGTCAGGGCAAACAGGAAGCGCCTGGCAGGCAAGGTCAGAGCCGGATAAGCCGGAAATATCAAGGGCGATTCTGATATCATCCTGATACATGTCCGATACCGGACGTGCTGTCGGGCCTCATACCTGTCGTGTCTGATATTCTGATGAGTTTGCCTCATCGGGATATGGTCAGGCCCGCGCGACGGATGGGCGGAGCCTGTCCCGTATGCGTCAGCATTAACGGGATTGCGAATAACTGCCCTGTGCAGGCAGGAATATACTTGATTGCGGCGCTGGAGAAGTTACCACTCCGGCATGAAGATATTTCCTACCGGAACCATCGTAGCCATGCTGGCATTTTCCAGCCCCGTTCTTGCCCAGACTGCGGCCAATACCGAAGCCGGCACGGGAACAGGCAGCAAACCACCCATGAGCGCGCAGGATCTTGTGACGCTCCCCAAACTTGGCAGCCCCACGGCCAGTCAGGACGGGAACTTTGCGGTCTATCCTGTCACGCAAACTGACCCGCAAAATTATAAACGCACAACCACACATTACTGGCGTGATCTGTCGGACCTCGACCATGCAGCCGCGGCACTTGACCTGAAAGGGGAAGCAAGCAGTGCAAGCATGGGCGGCGATGGCTGGCTCTATTTTCTGTCTGACAGAAAGACCGGACAAGCCGGCACTTCATCCGGCTCCGGGGCAGAAGACAAGCCTGAAGCCAGCAAGCAAATCTGGCGTGCTACCATGGACAAGGCAGGCAAGGCGACGCAGATCGAACAGGTCAGCGCCTTTCCCGGCAGTGTTTCAGGATTTGTTCTGTCCCCGGATGCTTCGCGCATTGTCATTTACGGGCCAAGCGCACGCACATGCACCAGCTTTGCCTGCCCGGACAGTTCATCCGAATTGCCCGGTCCCGGCACAGGCCGATTGTATCAAAGCGATGTCGGGTTTGTGCGCCACTGGGATGATTGGGAAACTCCCGGCGTTTACAGCCGCGGCTTTGTCTATAATCTGGCAAACGGCAAAATCAGCGGGCAGGGTATCGCGCTTGATGGCCCGGCAGATGGTGCAGTGCTGGTCGGGGATACACCCACCCAGCCATTTGGCGGCAATGAGGAAATAGCCTTCGCGCCAGACAGTTCCGGCGTCTATTTCTCGGCCCGTCAGGCCAATGCTCAGGAGCCGGTGTCCACCAATGTTGATATCTGGTGGAATGATCTGTCCGGCAAGGCTCCTGTCAATCTGACTGCGGCAAATCAGGCAACGGATAATCTTCCCGCACCATCGCCGGATGGCAAATGGCTGGCCTGGACCGCGATGGAGCGTCCGGGCTATGAATCAGACCGGATGGTTATTCATCTGCGCAATCTGGCGGATGGCTCGGTGCGGGCGCTGACCCAGGATTTTGATCGCAGTTTCGGTTCGTTGGCCTGGACGCCGGATTCCCGCTGGCTGATCGCCACAGCAGGCGATGTTCTGGATACGCCTGCCTTTCGGGTCAATCCGCATAATGGCAAGGTGGATCGGCTTGATCTGATGGCGGGCCATGAAGCCCATATTGCCAATGTTACGCCGTTATTCGGCAACCGCTTGCTGTTTACGCGCGATTCTATTGGCGCACCATCGGAATTGTTTCTGTCTGCCAACTGGGCGATGGCCCGCCCTCTCAGCAATGTCGATTCGGATATTCTTGGCCAGCGCGCCCCGATCGTAACCCGGCGTTTCAGCTTTGCCGGTGCCAATGGGGATATTGTCTGGGGACAAATTACCAAACTGGATGATACAAATGCGAAAATGCCTGCCATTCTTTATGTGCATGGCGGGCCGCAAGGCAGTTTCAATGATGGCTGGTCAAACCGGTGGAACCCGCGCGTTGTAGCCAGCCAGGGTTTTGCGGTCATTTCAGTCGATTTTCATGGCAGCACGGGATACGGGCAGGCCTTTACCGACAGTATCAACCGGGATTGGGGCGGCAAGCCACTGGAAGATTTGCAAAAGGGGCTGGAGGCTGCGCTACAGCTCGATCCGCAGATTGATGGCAGCAATGCCTGCGCCATGGGGGCATCCTATGGCGGCTATATGATGAACTGGATCGCCGGACAATGGCCGGATCGTTTCCGCTGCCTCGTGCAGCATGATGGTGTGTTCGATGCGCGTGCCATGGCCTATGAAACCGAAGAAATATGGTTTGATCGCTGGGAGCATGGCGGCAAACTCTATCATGAAGCCCCGCAGGAATATGAACGCTGGAATCCGGTCAACCATGTTGACCAATGGCAGACACCCATGCTGGTGATTACCGGGGAAAAGGATTTCCGTATTCCCTATACGCAGGGACTTGCAGCGTTTACCGCGCTGCAGATGAAGAACATTCCTTCCGAACTTCTGGTTTTTCCTGATGAAAACCATTGGGTTACGCAACCCAAAAACTCGCTTCAGTGGCACGATACGGTTTTTGCCTGGCTCCATCGCTGGCTGGGCAAGGGCGACGGGCAGTAATAATGGGGGCCGGACCAGAAAAAGAACTTGCAGATAAGGAACTGCTGCGCGCCCGCCGTGCGTTTGACAGTATTGGCGGTCCTGGTCTGAAACGGCAGATATTCCTGTGCGCCATGTCCGAAAAACAAAAATGTTGTTCGCGCGATGAAGGGCAGCGAGCATGGGACTATCTCAAGCGGAGGTTCAGGGAATTGGGGCTGCCTGTGCAGGGCGTGCAGCGGACAAAGGCTGACTGCCTGCAAATCTGTGCCAATGGCCCCATCGCCGTAGTGTGGCCGGATAATATCTGGTATCATTCCTGTAATGAAAATGTGCTGGAGCAGATTATCCAGAGCCATCTGGTCGGGGGCGCGCCCGTTACACAATACCGCCTGACCGGCACAGATGCGCCATCCGGGCCGTTGGCAGGCTAACAGGATATGCCCAGGTTGACTGTCAATGGCCGACCGCTTGAATTTGCGATGGACCCGCAAACGCCACTGCTATGGGCCTTGCGCGATGCGGCCAATCTTACCGGAACAAAATATGGCTGCGGTAACGGGGATTGTGGCGCGTGTATGGTCTTGGTTGACGGAGAGGCCCTGCGTGCCTGCCTGATTAGCCTTGCCGAGGCAGAAGGCCGCTTCGTCATAACAATAGAGGGGTTGAGCCGTGACCGGTCGCATCCTCTGCAACAGGCCATGGTGGCTGAACAGGCTATCCAGTGCGGTTTTTGCACGCCGGGAATTGTTATGGCAGGGGCTGCCTTGCTTGCCCGCAATTCTGACCCTGCTGAAGCGGATATTCGTGGTGCCATTCCCAATCTGTGCCGTTGCGGTGTATATCCCCGTCTGGTGCGCGCTATCCAGCGGGCGGGGCGGGTCATGCGCCGTGAAGAGCGGATCAATGCTGCCCCGCCACCGGGAATCAGCACGGAAGATGCGGCACAAGCTGTCCCGGCAATGGCCCCGGCACTGGAACAGCTATCATCACCGGAGGAATAAATGAAAGCAACAATCTGGCATAATCCGAATTGCAGCAAATCCCGTGCAGCACTGGAAACCCTGCAAAATCAGGATGGCATTGATCTGAGAGTGATCAGATATCTGCAAGATCCGCCATCACGCGAAACACTGGACCGGCTTTATCGCACTGCCGGCATGGCCCCACGTGAAGGCTTGCGGATGCAGGGAACTGACGCAAAAGACCGCGGGCTGGATCAGGCTGCTGATGATGATGTTCTGGACGCTATGGCGGCCGATCCGAAATTGATTGAACGGCCCCTTGTCGAGACAGAAAAGGGCGTGCGTCTGTGCCGTCCGCCGGAACGGATTAACGACATTCTCTGATCTTATACCATGCTTTGATGGGTTTGACTCATCGGGATATGGCCAAGCCCGCCCGGCGCCTGAGCGGAACCAATCCCGTATGCGTCAGCATTTACCGGATAGGGTATTACGCCGGGATAACAGTTTTCAGCCAGGCAGAGACAAGCGGCACCTCATAGAGATAGAAATACTGGCAGGCAGTCAGGGCATCTGCAAAGCCATCATAGGCTGTCGTTTTACCGGCCTGTTTCTGCGTGAGTTCTGTTGCAGCCAGATCCAGCCATAACCAGGCTACTATGCCATGGCCAAAGGCACGCAGGAACAGGGTCGCATTGTCGAGCTGCCTGTCAGAGGGGAGGGTGCGGATCGTGGCAATGGCTTCATCCAGTTCTTTCCAGACAGATTGCAGTCCGGCCGCATAAGGGGCAAGTTCAGGCAAGCCCGCAGCCCGTTTTTGTGTTTCCAGCAAGCGCTTTTGCAGCAGGGCATATCCCTTGCCATCATGCAGGATCTTGCGACCCAGCAAATCCTGCCCCTGGACGCCGGTTGTGCCTTCATGGATCGGGTTAAGCCGGTTGTCGCGATAGAGTTGCTCCACATCGAAATCGCGCGTGTAGCCATATCCGCCATGCACCTGAATCGCGAGGTCATTGGCGATCAGCCCAAATTCGGAAGGAAAAGTCTTGGCTACAGGTGTGAGCAGGGCAAGCAGGCTGGCAGCATCTTCATCTCCTGCCTGCTCATCATCCACCAGACGGGCGCAGTAAAGGCACAGCGCCAGAGCGCCTTCGGCATAGGCTTTCTGCGCCAGCACCATCCGCCGGACATCGGGATGATGGATGATGGCCACCGGCTCACCCGTGGCCCGCGACTTGCCCTGAATACGCTCCTGTGCATAGGCCAGCGAATGACGATAACCGCGATAGCCCATGGCGGCTGCGCCTATACCCACACTGATCCGGGCCTCGTTCATCATCATGAACATCTGGCGTAAACCATCACCGGGCTGGCCGACCAGCCAGCCGGATGCACCGCCGCTCTCACCAAAATTGAGCAGAC
>JBKEEC010000128.1:0-3008 GCA_047975785.1 Sphingomonadaceae bacterium
AGCGTGCGGCCAGTTCAGGATCATGGGTGATCACCAGCAAGCTGGTCTGAGCTGTATTGCACCGGGCAAGGAGCAAATCCACGATTTCATGTCCGGTTGCTGCGTCCAGATTGCCGGTCGGCTCATCCGCAAAAATCAGGTGGGGGGCAGGGGCCAGGGCACGGGCAATAGCGACACGTTGCTGTTCTCCGCCTGACATTTGCGAAGGATAATGATGAAGGCGATGCGCAAGGCCCACTGCGTCGAGTTCGCGCTCCGCCTGTGATCTTGCGTCTGCTATTCCGGCCAGTTCCATCGGCGTTGCGACATTTTCCAGTGCCGTCATGGTGGGCAGGAGATGAAATGCCTGCAGGACAATGCCTATGGTTCCTCGCCGGGCTTTTGCGAGAGCATCTTCGTCCATTTCGTGGAAATTCTGATCGGCAATCATGATAGTCCCCTGTGTGGCCCGTTCAAGGCCCGACAGGACAGCCATCAGGGAACTTTTGCCGGAACCGGACGCGCCAAGCAGGGCGACCGTTTCTCCTTGCCTGATATCGAGATCTATTCCTTTCAGAACTTCTACAGGAGCGGGCGCGGCACCCAGGGTGAGCGAAACGCCGCGAGCGTGAATTGCGGGGGGTGTTTGTCGGGAAGGGCTTGTCACTCCCTCTCGATGACATAGGTATATCCACAGAGCAAGGAGCGAAATAATATGATTTTCCGGATATGTGTCCTGTTGACTGCCATACTGTTCCTGTCAGCGTGCGGAGATTTTTCCGGATCGGATAGTGTGCCGGATAATAAGGAAGCCCGTCAGGGCAGCCAGAATCCTGTTACGGATGAACATCCGGTAATGGGGCCGAAACGGACAATTCTTGCCTTTGGCGACAGTCTGTTCGCCGGTTATAATGTGGCCTCACAGGACAGTTACCCCGCGAAGCTGGAAGCGTCTTTGCGTGTGCGAGGAATCAACGCCCAGGTTATCAATGCAGGGGTTTCCGGCGATACCAGCGCAGCCGGACTGCAGCGGCTTGCCTTTACGCTGGATGCTCAGGACACAGTGCCAGATCTTGTCCTGCTCGAACTGGGAGGCAATGATTTGCTCCGTGGACTTCCTGTAGAAGAAACGAAAGCAAATCTGTCAGCTATTCTGACTGAACTGGATAAACGCAAGATTCCGGTATTGCTTGTCGGGATGCGTGCGCCGCCCAATCTGGGGCAGGATTACCAGACCCGGTTTGATGCGATATATCCCGATCTGGCGAAGCAGTATAACACTGCATATCTGCCGTTTTTTCTGGAACCTGTCTATAACAGGCCGGAGTTGGTCCAGCCGGATCATATCCACCCTACGGAACGGGGAATTGAAGAACTGGTTGGCGCAAGCGCGCAATATGTGGTGGATGCGCTGCCTGCTACCGGGGGGACTTCTGCCGGGAAGCAGGAAGTCGCACCCTGATCCCGATTATTGTGTGCGGGAGGCTTTCCCATGAGCAATCTGCCATACGGCCAGATCATCTCCAATGGCATTAAAGGCGGATAATTCTGTCCCTGTCAGCCAGACTTGTCCGCCGGTCGTGCGCAGGCGTTCAAACAATGCGGCGCGGCGTAGCGGGTCAAGATGCGCCGCCACTTCATCCAGCAATATCAGGGATGGGCGACCTCTGGATGCTATCTGGGCATGAGCAAGGGTTATCGCGATCAGCATTGCTTTCTGTTCGCCGGTGGAGCAATTGGCCGCCGGAACAAGCTTGCCTGACATCATGACTTCGAGATCATCCCGATGAGGGCCTTGTAATGTCCTGCCCGCTTTACGATCCCTGTCACGCCCCTGCCTGAACATGTCTGCCAGCGCATCCGGTTCAGTTGGTTCTTCTGACGCATAGCGCAGGATCGGGCGGGCAAACGGATGCGCAGGATAATGGGAGAGGGAATCCGCAAGCATGTGGACGATTTGCGCACGCTCTGTCGCTATCGCGTTTCCATAACGTGCCAGATGGGTTTCAACACTGTCCAGCCATACCGGGTCCGGTGCATAATCCATGCCGAGCAGGCGGTTTCTTTCCCGCAAGGATGCATCATAACGCGAAACATTGCGCGCATGGGATGGCGAGATGGCGACCACCAGCCGGTCAAGATAGCGACGCCGTGCGCTCGCACTATCGGTAAAAATCCGATCCATCGCCGGGGTCAGCCAGGTGATGGCGAGCCATTCCCCCAGTGCATTGGCGCTGCTGTCTGCACCATTGACCCGGATCTTGCGGCGGGTCGGGCTGGATGGGTCGGTCCAGCTTGCCAGTCGAACCGGGTCGCTTCCTTTATCCTGCACCAGAGAGGCCCCGATTTCAAAGCCGCCGGGGCCACCAGCGGCGGATATTTCAGCCAGTGAGGCCCGGCGTAATCCGCGTCCGGGTGAAAACAGGGACAAGGCTTCGAGAATATTGGTTTTTCCGGCGCCGTTCTCTCCAACCAGCAGATTGAATATACCCGTGTCATCCAGCGTGGTGGCGGCATGATTACGAAAATTGCCAAGGGTGATGCGGGTCAGCGCCATATCAGGACAAGGCAGATACCCCGAACAGGCCTATCCGCAAAGGCAAATCAGGTCTGGGGTATAATTGGTTTTCTGTCTGTTCCGGAAGGGTGTTATCTGCGAACAATAGCACGATAGGCAATGCGCCCTGTTCGACTGGCTGCCCGCGCAGCAGAAATGCGCCAGCGCAGATGGGTTGCATCTTCCGGTGTCGCAAGGCGTGACCCCGCCCGTAATGTGCCCAGCCTGCCCCAGCTTGAGCCGCCATCGGTGGAGATTTCAACCGAATCGTCACTGCTGCGCTGATAGATGAGGCCGGATGGAATACGGCTGGACAGGGTAAAGGCCTTGCCGTTCTGCGGTGCGTTCCATTCAACCAGCAAGATAACCTTATCACCCGAACGAAGCTGGTCGTTGTGGCTAAGGGATCGAATCATTGTGTCATGTGCAGGGTTGACCTGTTCAATATAGGCAGCGCGAGACAGGGAAATAC
>JBKEEC010000129.1:0-7940 GCA_047975785.1 Sphingomonadaceae bacterium
CAATCCTGATTACCCGGCCATGCCTATCTCTCAATTGCTGTATGCCAGTGCTGCACACCGGCGCAAGAGGTCATCAGGGCGGTGCGATCCACCATAATTACATCGGGGAAACCGCTCAGGCCAAGGGCTGTGTGCATATCCATCCGCATCAGGGTAAGCAAATGTTCAAGCCCCGCTTCACCCCGGCCTGACAGGGCAAAAATCCACGGTCGACCTATCATCACTGCCCGTGCGCCAAGCGCCACAGCCTTGACGATATCCTGACCACTGCGAATACCGCCATCAACAATCAGCGGCAGAGAATTACCCAACGCATCTGCAATGCGCGGTAACATAATGGCAGTAGAAGCCACACCGTCAAGCTGACGCCCCCCATGATTGGACACGACCAGACCATCTGCCCCTGTAACCAGACATTTGCGGGCATCCTCTTCATCAAGGATACCCTTGAGGACCAGATTGCCTTTCCATTGCTGCCGAAGCCACTCTATATCCTTCCAGCTTATCGACCCGTCAATCTGGCTATCTATCCAGGTGCGAAAATCCGACAGCCGCCGCGGACCCGGCACATAGCGGGCAATATTGCCCAAACGGTGTGGCCCGCCCCTGACCCCCACATCCCAAAGCCAGCGAGGATGCAGCGCATAATCCACCGCTCCTGCCCGCAAATTGCCATACCAGCCGGAACCGCCGAACATACCGTTACGGATTTCGCGATAGCGCACACCCAGAACATTCAGATCAACCGTGAAAACCAGTGTTCTCACACCATTATCCCACGCCCTGCCAAGTATTTCCGACACAATACCGCGATCGCGCAGCATATAGATCTGGAACCACGCAGGCTTGTCTGACACTCTGGCCACTTCATCAATCGGGCAGATCCCCATTGTTGACAGGGTGAAAGGAATCCCCGCCCTGTCCGCCACTTTTTTGGCCTGCACTTCTGCGCGGCGTGCCATCAGGCCCGCCATCCCGATCGGGGCAAGAATAACCGGCATGGCCAGCGTTTCACCAAAAAGCTCGATACCGGTCTGAATATTGGAAATATTGCGCAAAACGCGCTGCCTCAGGCGTATGTTCTCAAAATCGCTGATATTGGCCTGCAGCGTAATTTCCCTGCCCGCCCCGCCATCAAGATAATCGAACAGACGCCGGGGCAAACGCGCCCTTGCCATCCGTCGGAAATCCTCGGCGCTGGCGGGGACACCATCAGTCATGGTCAGGATGCAGGCGCATTACAGAATAACCTCGATCAGTTCGGGGCTATTTTGCACAAAGGCTTTTTCCAGTGCCTCACGAAGCTCTGCTACCGTGCGGGCCTTCACCCCCGGAACCCCCATTCCTTCTGCCAGCGATACCCATGATATGTCAGGATTTCGTAAATCCAGCATCGACAGGGCCTTCGGACCGGGATTCTGCACGCCCACACGCATCAGTTCGATATTCAAAATCGCGTAGCTGCCATTATTCAATATGATGGTGGTGACATCCAGTTGCTCACGCGCGATCGTCCATAGCGCCTGCAATGTGTACATCCCGCCGCCATCGGCCTGCAGAGCAATAACCTTGCGATCCGGACAGGCAATTGCCGCCCCTGCCGCAACGGGCAGGCCCTGGCCAATCGCACCGCCGGTCAGCGTAAGCCAGTCATGCGGTCTGGCGCCTGCAGTGCCGGGAAAGATCATCAGCCCGGCTGTTGCCGCCTCGTCGGAAACAATAGCATTTTCAGGCAAAAATTCGCCCAGCAAGGCACCCACCAGATTTGCATCCAGTGCGCTTTCATTGGCATTGGCACTGGCACTGGCATCAGGAAACGCCGCCTTCTGGATCAGTGCCGGTTGGTGCGGGGCATCCAGCATATTCGCCAGACGGGACAGCGCATCAAGCGCATTTTCCCCTGCTGATGCAAGCTGCAGCAAACGTGCATTTTCAGGAGCCAGCCAGCCCGGCTTGCCCGGATAGGCAAAAAAGGACACCGGAGGTTCACAGCCGCAACAAATGAGTATGTCGAAATCCTTGAGATATTCTGCCCCCATCTCTCCGAAATAGGGCAGACGCTCAACCGCAACACGCCCGGTTCCGCGTTGCAAACGCGCGGGAAATGTCTCGCAGATCAGGCGCGCGCCCGTGGCAGCAGCAATCCGTCCGGCCTGTTCCAGAGCTTCTGCCCGCAAGGCACGTCCACCCAGAAACATGGCAACGGGGCCAGAGGCATTGCGTATTGTCCCGGCAATATCGGCTATTGAAGCCTCAGGTGTCACGGGCACGTCCGGCAGAACAGGCCGGGCGATGGGCGCACTGCCTTCTGTCCAGGCATGATCTGCAGGCGCTATCAGTGTTGCCACCTGCCCCGGATACTGGCTTGCTGCTGACCAGGCCTGCGCACCGGCCTGCGGCAAATCGCGCCCTGAACGGGAAGTCCTGAGCCAATCCGACATTGGCCGGGCGACAGCCTCGACATCGCTGGTGAGCGGCGCATTATAGTGCAAATGATAGGTTGCATGATCCCCGACAACATTGATGACCGGAGAGCCTGCCCGGCGCGCATTGTGCAAATTGGCCAGCCCATTTGCGAGGCCGGGGCCAAGGTGAAGCAGTGTCATTGCGGGCTTGTCCGCCATCCGGCCATAGCCATCGGCAGCGCCTGTCACCACACCTTCAAACAGGCCAAGAACGGCGCGCATACTGTCTTGCCTGTCAATCGCCGCAACCAGTTGCATTTCTGAAGTTCCCGGATTGGCAAAGCAGACATCCACGCCGCACCCGGCCAGTGTTGCAACCAGAGCTTGCGCACCATTGATCTGGCCTGTCATCCGCCTGTCATCCGCCAATCATCCGTATATCTCCCTGCCCCGGGCGGATGCACCGTGGCAGGAGGGCACCCTGCCGGTGCATTCGTCATCTCATCGGCAGCGCGTTCTGTTACCGGACTGGCAGTGTCCGCGCAGCGATAGATGAGGCCTTATCCTCTCCATACAGGTGAAAAGTCAAATCAATCCGCCAGTCGCGCGCCAGCACCGGGCAAGGCTGTCAGGCAGTGTGGTTTTTCTGATCTGCCTCAGTTGCGCCAATATGGGGCCGGTTCTGCTGCATGGCCAGTATTTCCTGCTTTTGCCGTTCGCGGTAGCGGGCGCGCTGCGAATCGCTGCGCTCATGATAGCAAGCCGGGCAGCTAACCCCTTCCTCGTAAAGAGAAGACGTGCGATCCTGTTCTGTTACAGGACGGCGGCAGGCATGGCACAGGCCATAATGTCCGGGACGAAGACCGTGTCCGACCGCAACCCGCTGGTCAAAAACAAAACATTCCCCCTGCCAGAGACTTTCTTCCTCAGGGATTGTTTCCAGATATTTCAGGATGCCGCCTTTCAGATGAAAGACATCCTCGACACCTTCTTTTTTCAGGAAGGCCGTAGATTTTTCGCAGCGAATCCCGCCCGTGCAATACATCGCCACTTTTGGCGTTTTTCCCTTGTCGAGCAAAGCATCCCGCTGGCTCCGGAACCATTCGGGAAATTCCCGAAAACTGCGGGTCTGCGGATCAATCGCACCGTCAAAACTGCCAATCGCGACTTCATAATCATTGCGCGTGTCAATCACTATAGTATCCGGATCGGCAATAAGAGCGTTCCAGTTTTCAGGCGAAACATAGGTGCCAACACTGGCCAGAGGATCAATCTCCGGCTCGCCCATGGTCACGATTTCACGTTTGAGCCGCACTTTCATACGATGAAATGGCATGGTGTGCGCGCCGGAAAACTTGACCTCAAGCGATGCACAACCCGGAAATATACGAATGTGGTCAAGCACTTGCGCAATGGCCTGATCTTCACCGGCAATTGTGCCGTTTACGCCTTCTGTGGCCAGCAATAATGTGCCCTTGATACCCAGCTTCTGACACAGGCAAAGGAGCGGTTTTTGCAGGCTTCTATAATCGGGAAGCGGGGTAAACTGATACAGCGCCGCCACGCAAACAGGCAGGGATTGGGTGTGATTCATTGCCCGCCCATAGAGCATTTTCGCGAAAAGTAGAATCAACCAAAATTCCGGGGACTGTGGACATCAAACTTGTCTCTGCACTCATCGCTTGCAGATAAATGTCCGCAGGCTCTAGCGTTTCAGCGCATTGATGCAGGCAATACGATCCACATCCAGCCCGTCACTGGCGCGCCGTGCATCCACATATGTCGCCTGCGGCTCGGCACCCTGTTTCGCGGGATACAGATAGATATCCAGCACGCAGGCATCACCTGTAAACTGCAATTTGCGGGCGTCTCCTTCCCACACATCCAGCCGGGCCTTGCCAAACTGCCGCTCAAGCCCCGCGACATCCGCACCGATAACCGATTCCAGACCAGCAGCATTCATCACCCGGGCTGGACGGAATGCGCCGGGTTGATGCGATGTCGGGCGTGTAGGCGGGACTGCGCGCGACACCGGACGGGTGACCTGTCCTGTCGAGGCAGAAGATGCGCTTTTTACGCCGGTCTGGCTGCTGCCGGACCCTGTGCAGGCCCCCAGCAAGGCAAATACCGCCAGAACAAGGTTACGCCGCATGATTGTCTCCGATTTTATTCTGCACCAGATGGGTGGCACTTGCCGCCCCGATTACCGGAGCCAGCAGGTTTGCGAAAGGGATCATCAGCAATGTGGCTGTGATTCCACCGAGTAAAAAGCGCGTTCCACCGTGCAACGGATTGTTCTGCCTGCCATCATGCGCATGACGCGCCCATGCCATATCCTGCAATTCGCGCCCCAGAAGCCAGGCGTTTACGGCCCAGAAAACCACTGCCGGGCCAATCGCAGTGCCAGTCAGAACCAGTGCAACGGGAAGTGCCAGGACATTGCCCAGCAGGGCGCGTGCAAAACCGGCTACACTGCGGCACAGTTCCTCCTTCAGTGGTATCTTGCGCGCAGTCTGTATCGCATCGGGATAATATCTGCGCTCTACCGCCAGCACCACATCATCGGCAAAAAACTGGATAACTGCCAGCGATACCAGCCGGAATAGCAGCCAGGCCGCAAACCCGCCAAGGACAATGCCAAAGATCAGGCTGATTTCCTGTGCAGCCACCAGATTCTGGTGTAGCAGAAACCCCCGTGCAAGCTGCCAGACAACAATTCCGCCAAGCACGAATATGGCCAGCGTTATAGCCATGGATTTGACCAGTATCCGCCAGATCGCCGGATCACCCAGCTGTATGAAAGCACGCCCGAAGGCCCCGAACAATCGCGTCATGCAGGCACCACAGGGTCAGGACTCATTAATCGCATGGATCGTGACCCTAAATACAAAAAGGATGCCCGGATAGTCTCAAGTCTTGGCCTTTGCCCCGCAAACGACTAGGCACCCCCATCACAAACCGCCATCACTAACAGGAAGAAACAGGAGCAACCCGCATGAGTGAAGCCCGCTATGATGTAATCGCCATAGGAAATGCCATTGTCGATGTCATGGCGCCATGCGAAGATGGACTGATCGACGAACTGGCCATGAACAAGGGCGCGATGACCCTGATTGATACGGACCGGGCCAGAGAATTATACGCGGCTATGGGTCCGGCTCGCGAAGTGTCGGGCGGATCGGCAGCCAATACTCTGGCGGGGCTTTCTGCGCTTGGTTCGCAATGCGCCTTTATCGGTCAGGTCGCCGATGACCAGCTTGGCGAGGTCTTTGCCCATGATATCCGCGCCGTAGGGATTGATTTTGATACCGCGCCGCGCGCAGGTGATCCACCAACCGCACGCTGCCTGATTTTTGTCACGCCCGATGCACAGCGCACGATGAACACTTTTCTGGGCGCATCACAGTTCCTGCCACCCGAAGCCATTGACCATGATGCCATTGCCTCTGCCAGTATTCTTTATCTGGAAGGCTATCTGTGGGACCCGGAAATCGCCCGTGCAGCCATGCGCAGCGCGATTGAGGCTGCCCGCAAGGCCGGGCGCAAAGTGGCCTTTACCCTGTCCGATGCCTTTGTCATTGCCCGTTATGGCGATGATTTCCGCGCCCTGATTGATGACGGGCTGATTGATATCCTGTTTGCCAATCATGTTGAGCTTGCCGCGCTGACCGGAGAAGATGATCTGGAGGCCGGCCTTGCTGCTCTGGCCCCGAAAGTTCCGGTTCTGGTCGTGACCCGCAGTGCGGACGGAGCCGTTGCCATTTCCGGCAATGATCGGGCGCAGATAGCGGCCGAACCTGTCGATGAAGTGGTTGACACGACAGGGGCGGGAGATCTGTTTGCCGCCGGTTTCCTGCACGGGATGGTGCAAGGGGATGACCTCTCCCGCTGTCTGCGCATGGGGGCTATCGCCGCTGCCGAAATTATCAGCCATTATGGCGCAAGGCCGGAAACGGATCTGAAAGCCCTGATGGCACAAAAGCTGGGTTAATCAGCCATCGCCCGATCAGAAGCCGGACGGGCAAGGCAGGACTGGTCTATAATATTGTCGCCTGTCTGCAACGCAGCCAGAACATCGCGGCAATAACCGCCTGCGCTATGATCGCGGGCAAGGTCGATTGTTTGCGACCAGTCATGCGAGACATATTCCACCTGCCCGTCACTGCGGACACGAAAATGCCGCCCTAACTGACGCATTGTGCCCATGGATAGCAGAGGAACAACATCAGACTCGTTAAGAAACATGATCGCGCGCTCAGGAATACCGGCACGCTGATACACCTCCTCCTGATCGGGAGCGCCTGACGGACTATCTGCCCCTACGGCATCATCGGTAAAGGCATATAGTGCGGGCGGCGGAGCAAAACCGATAATTGCATGGAGCCGCAGGGGCCAGTGCCGCTGGGGGCGCACATCAACCGTTCCATCTGCCACGGACAAAATGGTATGGCCTGCAAAGGCAGGTGCGGCGAGATTGGCGATCGCAGCCCCGCGGCTATGGCCTACCAGAACCACATCAATTGTCTCTGATTCCCCACTCATCACCTCATTGGCACAAACAAAGCGGGAAACCGGACTGGTGGTGCGCCGGTTGAGCCGGTCAGGGTTGCAGTCAAATCCGTGCTGTTCAAACTCACCGGAGCGCAGCAATGTATAGACAATCTCATCTGCACCGCTGCGAAACCCGCTATGGCCGGGCGGGATATAATATCCGCCCCTGCGCCAGTCTGCCGGGGCAGGCGCCGCGTTCAGATTTTCTATCCAGTCCCGTTCGGTTTCGCTTCCGGTAATAATGACAAACAGACGGTCACTGCGCGGCTTTGCGGCCAGAAATACATTGGTCGTGCCCGAAAACAGACGGAATGCGCGGGCGGGGAAATACTCCGCCTCATAGCCCAGCTCCTTGAATTGGGTAATCCCTTCGCTGCCCTTGTCCTGCGCATAGGATGGCCTGAGCATCTGCGCTGCAACACGCACAAGCTCGCAGGCATCGGTAACAGGCGCAAGATGAGCGCAGCGCGTGGCCAGAAGATCAGGGTCGGGCGGCGGAGCGTCTGATACGTCCTGCGCCAGAGGTGGCGCCTGAGTTTGAGCCTGAGCCTGTCCAGCCAGCAGACATAACAACATCAGGACAGGAAACATTCGCGCTCTTGTCAGTGCTATCATGTGCCAGAAAACCTGCTTGCCAATACGCGCCCCAGCCTGATGCAGGACAGCCGACAGCAACCATGTCGCCCGCCTTGCGCTCCGTCAACTCACCCATTGGGACAAGATATGCAGCAGGATATGAAAAAAGGCCGGAAGGATTGCTCCTCCCGGCCTGAATTTCGCCAGTATGGCAAGTAAGCAGAGCTATCAGAAGCCCATGCCACCCATACCGCCCATGCCGCCCATATCAGGCATGGCAGGAGCTGCCGACTTGTCTTCCGGCATTTCGGCAACAGCCGCTTCGGTGGTGATCAGAAGACCGGCGACCGATGCTGCGTCCTGCAATGCAGTGCGGACAACCTTGGTCGGGTCAATCACACCGGCAGC
>JBKEEC010000130.1:0-8460 GCA_047975785.1 Sphingomonadaceae bacterium
AGGCAATGTCTTTCAGACCAGGGGAAGCAATATTTTGGGGCGCCGAATCATTGACAGGCCTGCAGTTGAGGCAACAGCCGATCTGGGGGCGCGGTTTGGCCAGCGTTTCCTGCTCACCGTTGATACTGAAGAAGAGTTCAACTGGGATGCTCCCTTTCGTGCATCCGGTTTTGGGCTGGATCATTTGTCCAGGCTGGATCGTTTCCAGACTTTTTGTGAAGGGCAGAATATATCGCCGGTCTATCTGGTTGACTGGCCAGTGGCGACTTCGCCGATTGCAATCGAAATAATCGGTAGCGCGGTAAAGGCCGGGAAAGCCGAAGTCGGGGTTCAGCTTCACCCATGGGTCAATCCGCCCCATGAGGAAGAAGTGACGACCTTTAACAGTTTTGCGGGCAATTTGCCATTTGCGCTGGAACGTGAAAAGTTTTTGAAACTGAGAGATATGATCGAGACCAGTTTCGGCGTTGCCCCGCAAATCTACCGCGCAGGGCGCTATGGCCTTGGCCCACGCACTGCCGAAATTCTGCACGAAGCCAATATTCCGATCGACAGTTCCGTGCGCGCCAAATTTGATTACAGCGCCCAGGGCGGACAGAATTACATGCACCATCCTGTCAAACCTTACTGGATAGACGATGCCCATAGCCTGCTTGAGCTTCCCCTGACCACTGTATTCTGGGGTATGTTGCGCCGTCAGGGGCAGACATTGTTCCCCTTGATCGATGGCAAGCAGATTTTGCCCTCACTTATGTCACGTCTGGCCTTGCTGGAACGTATTTCACTGACACCTGAAGGAGTGGGAGCCGATGAGGCCATTCGCGGCATTGACATCGCTGTTGATGATGGCCTGCCCCTGCTGGTTCTGTCATTCCATAGCCCGTCTATTGCACCCGGCCATACGCCTTATGTTCACAATGACGACGATCTGGACGCACTTTACGACTGGTGGCGGGCTATCTACGCCTATCTGCACAAGCGGGGGGTCAAACCAGCCACTGTCAGGGAAATTGTGCAGGCTGCCGGAATGTAACAATTGCCTCAAGCAGTCTCTTGCCAGTTGCGCAACAGACGGCTACTGCCCTGCCCGCACTTCACTACTGACGGGCCTGTAGCTCAGTGGTTAGAGCTGGCCGCTCATAACGGCTAGGTCGCGGGTTCGAATCCTGCCGGGCCCACCAGTAGAGGTCTTCCCTGCGGCATGATAATATCGTGCAATTTGCACTCACGTCAGATGGCATCAGCAAACGAGCCATCACGGATCATGCGTCAGTATCATTGCGGTTTGGTTTATACCATATCCTGATGAGTTTGACTCATCGGGATGTGGTCAAGCCCGCGCGGCGCCTGAGCGAAGCCAATCCCGTATGCGTCAGCATCAACGGGATTGAGTATTAAGCCTTGATCGCAGAAACGCATTCACTTTCTGCCTCACCATCCATGATGATCCGCAGTTCGGGCTCAAGCCCAAGAGCACGAGACAAAAGGCGCATATCCTTGCGTGTCGGCACACCATACAGGGCGGCATGGCTTTCTTCCAGCTCCAGAACCAACCGTGCATCTTCCACCTGCAAGCGGCTGACTTCAAGTGAACGCCGCGATTGTCCACCCAGACGGCGGCACAGGCGAATGGCCAGCCCCCAGCTCATGGCCTCGTCCAGTTGCTCACGCGAGGCAATCCGTTCAAACTCTTCGGGAATGGACAGGTCATTCCCGTTGGCCCGCACAGTCATGGCAATCATCGCGCGCTCATCCGGTTCCAGCCCGACCCAGCGTTTTTGCATGGCCCATTCCGCCGCCTGATGCAGACGAAGATTCGGCTCAACCTGCATCGAGGCCAGTGCCAGCATGGTCGCCGCCAGTCGCAATCGTTCGGTTCCGGTACCATTCGGGGGAAGCGCGCCGACTGTCCAGCCTGCCACTCTTGTGACAAAACTTGGCGAAGCCCCACGCTGGGTCGCGAATAAAGACATGGCAGATAGCAGCGGGTCCTGCCGTTTCTCTACCGGGTCAAGCCGGTCAAACAGCAGGCCTTCCCGCAGCCCCCAGGCCGAGATAATCAGCCTGTCAGGCTGCTGGCACTCAAGCATGGCTTGCAACAATATAGCCGTATCTGCCAGCTGGCTCGCCCGCATGGAAGAAATGCGGGGGATCTTGCGTAATTCCTGCGCATCCTTCGATGACAAGTCCTTTGCCAGTGCCACGGCATCCTTACGGGACATCTCATAGCCATGAGGGTCACTCAAGGGCCAGTCGCGCTGCGTCATGGCATATACCGCCATCGCCCGCCATGCGCCGCCAACAAGGCATATCGGCGCCATCACAGGGTCTGCCCATCCCGCCTCTTCGAGCATGGTCTGAATGGTGCGGGACATGTCAGATACTGACCTTGCGCCATTTTTGCCCTGCCGCATTTCGTGAAGGCGTAACGTGCCCAAAGGCAGGCTTGCGCCCGCTTCACAGGTTCCATCTGTGATGCGGGTAAACTCGATACTGCCGCCACCCAGATCAGCCACTACAGCATCCAGACCGGGAAATGCGCCGACAACACCCATGGCACTGATGCGCGCCTCCTCCTCTCCGCTTAACAGGCGGGGAGACAATCCCAACGCTGAAACCTGATCGAGAAACGCTATTCCGTTACGTGAATTGCGCACCGCTGCGGTAGCGACAACATTGACATCCCTGATACCAAGATCACGCAGCAAAAGCGCATAACGCGCCAGCCCTGACAGCGCCATTTCCATCGCATCTTCAGCCAGCAGCCCGGTTTCGGCAATATCGTGCCCCAGACGGGCGACCACTTTTTCATTGAACAGCACGGTTGGCGCACGCGGTGCCCCGCCAAAAATAACCAGACGAACAGTATTTGAGCCGATGTCAATGACAGCCTGCCCGGCCTTGTGCCCGGAAAATGCGCCCGATCGATTTTGCCCGCGCGCGCGTAATGACATCAGACAGCACCTTTGCGAAGAGCAAGTTTGGGCACAGCATCCGCCTCCAGCGCGCCCCCGCGACCGGACAGGGACGGATTCGTCATAAAATAACGATGACAGTTGAAGGGTTTATCGTCATTTTTCACTCGTGTATATCGCCCATCTGCATCAAGCTCCCAGCTTTGTTCCGTATCAAGCAGATTGGCGAGCAGCACCTGTTGCAAAACCTGATCATGCACAGTGCGGTTACGAATGGGCACCAGTGCCTCAACCCGGCGATCCAGATTACGGCTCATGCAATCTGCCGAGGCAATATAGACCCGTGCGCGTTCACTCGGCATACGAAACCCGTTGGCAAAGGCAAAAATCCGGCTGTGTTCCAGAAAACGTCCAATGATGGATTTGACACGGATATTATCCGACAATCCCGGCACCCCAGGGCGCAAGCAGCAAATGCCCCGGATTACCAGCTGGATTTCCACTCCGGCACGGCTCGCATCATAGAGCCGGTCTATCATCTGCTTGTCTGTCAATGAATTGAGCTTGATCCAGATTGCAGCGGGCCGGCCATCGCGGGCATTGGCAATCTCACGATCAATACATTCATACAGCTTCTCACGCAGATCAATCGGAGAAATTGCCAGCAACTCGGTTGAGCGCGGCTCTACATAACCAGTCACAAAATTAAACAGCTTGGCCGCATCACGCCCCAATTTGGGGTCCGCAGTAAAAAAGGACAGATCAGTGTAAATTCTGGCGGTTACCGGGTGATAATTTCCGGTTCCGAAATGGCAATATGTGCGAAAGCCTTCCTCTTCGCGGCGAACAATCATCGACACTTTGGCATGGGTTTTCCAGTCCACAAAACCATAGATGACCTGCACACCGGCCCGTTCCAGTTGCGTGGCCCATTTCAGATTCTGCTCTTCATCAAAACGCGCCTTGAGCTCAACCACGGCTGTCACGGATTTTCCAGCCTCGGCCGCTTCAATCAGCGCATTGATGACAGGTGACTGATTTCCTGCACGATAGAGCGTCTGCTTGATGGCAACCACATCCGGATCAGCGGCTGCCTGCCGAATAAAATCCACCACCACCTCAAAACTTTCATAGGGATGGTGAACAATCAGATCCTTTTCCCGAATGGCCGCAAAGCAATCTCCGTCATGCTCAAGAATACGCTCAGGGTAGCGGGGGGAGTAGCTGTCAAATTTCAGGTCCGGCCTGTCTTCACTGACCACGCCCGACAGTCTGGCTATGCCAATCATTCCATCGGTTTTTATTATCGTGGTTTCGGGCGTCGCCAATTGCTCCCGCAGCAAGGCCTCTGCCGCAGGGTCAAAATCGCCCGACAATTCGAGCTGAATCACCTGCCCGCGCCGCCTGCGCTGGATGGCGCTGCGAAATGTCCGCACCAGATCTTCGGCCTCTTCCTCGATTTCTATGTCGCTGTCGCGCAAAACGCGAAACGCGCCGTTTCCGTCAATACGAAATCCCGGAAACAGATGATCCGCAAACCGGCAAACCAGCCTCTCCATCGCAATAAACAGCGCACCCTCACCCGGCACGCGGACAAAGCGTGGCAAAGCAGATGGCAACAGCACCATCTCGACCAGTTGCTGTCCGGTGCGCTCATGCGTGAGAGAAAATAAAACCCCCATGCCCTCATTGGCGATAAACGGAAAAGGGTGTGCCGGGTCAATGGCCTGAGGCGTGACCACGGGCAGGATTTCTTCAAGGAAATAACTCCGCAACCAGGCATAGGCAGATGCGTTGATCCGCTCTTCAGAGGCAATATAGATTCCGGCATCAGCCAGCAATCCGCGCAGTTCATTCCAGCTTTTCTGCTGTCTCTCACTCAGATGGGCGCAGGTTTCACGGATTGCCGCCAGTTGCTGCGTGGGTGTTTGTCCATCAATGGAGAGGCGCTCAATCCCGCGCTGCACCTGACCTACCAGACCGGCGACGCGGATCATGGTAAACTCATCAAGGTTACTGCCTGAAATGGAAAGGAAGCGCAGCCGCTCAAGCAGCGGGTAATTGCTGTTTTCCGCTTCTGCCAATACCCGGTCATTAAAGGCCAGCCAGCTCAGTTCCCGGTTGGTATAATCGGCTGCCATGCTCTCGGCATTGCGTGGATCTTCGGTGACAGAGGGCTGCTCGCTCATGGGGCTCCTGACTATCGTTGATACTGGCAGATTGTACTTGATACTGGCTGGGCCATGTTCGTCAGGGCAGCAAGTGTAAATCACCCCGGCATTATTGTCATATTCCGGTTGTAATGCCGTTACCCTGTGGACTCAACAGGCAGATGACTGTCTGCCCTGTCAGAGCAGGCTTTCACTATTGGCAATGTCGCTAATACCACGCTCTCCATCATCGCCGCGGCCAAGCTGGACAATTATGTCGATAACGCTCGCGGCGTAGGAAATCGTATCCGAACGACTGAGACCAATCCCTGTCTGCATCACCATCAGCGATAATTGCTCCAGCGCTCCGCGCAAACTATTGGCATGAATGGTGGAAAAACTGCCCGGATGGCCAGTGTTGATGGCCCGGAGAAATGATACACTTTCCGCGCCGCGCAGTTCTCCCAGAACAATACGGTCCGGCCTGAGACGAAGCGCAGCCTGTAACAGCTCATTAGCTGTCACCTTTGCTTCTCCCAGTTCACCCTTCACGGCCACCAGGCCGACGCCATTCTCACCCGGCAAGCGCAATTCCGGCGTATCTTCCACCAGCACGACCCGCTCATGAGAGGGAATTTCCCCTAACATGGCGTTGAGAAAAGTTGTCTTCCCCGTGCTGGTGCCCCCCGAAATCAGGATGGTCCGACGTTGCCGGATTGCTTCGCGTAAAAAGGCGATTGGCTCACGCCGCGCATCGGGCATGGATGGCTCTGTCCGCTGCGATAATGGACCGGCATCATAGGCATCAAGCGGCAGATCAAGCCGACGGTGCCGCCGGATTGCCATGACCCAGTGCTTTCGCGACGCTGGCGGACCGCAAAACTGGACCCGCGCACCATCGGGCAGGGTCGCCCCCAGCAAAGGATGCTCGCGATTGATGCCCTGGTGGCTGACCCGTGCGACCTGCTCTGCCAGTCGCTGCACCAGACGGTCATCAATATCGGGAACTTCCACACGCTGCATACCGGGGCTGCGGGCATCTTCTATCCAGACTTCCCCCGGCCTGTTGACCATGATCTCGGTTACGCTGTCACATTCCAGCCATTGACGAAACGGGGCCAGATAGGAATCCAGATAGACACTGCCGCCCGTCACATCCGGCCCATCAGTTCTGTGTCCGGAAGAATCAATCGGATGAATGTCCCCGCCCATTACCTGCCCGGTCAGCTAACCTGTGAAAAATCAAGATCGCGCGCGGTGAACACCCTGATTGGCTCTCCCTGACGAACACGCACGGTCGGGCTGATCTGGCCATTCTGTTCAATCGCAGCAGCAGCGGCGCTTTGCCCCCCGCCCAGCACAATCGATGCCCCGCCGGATGAAACTGCAGACAGACCGCCAATAACCGAAAGCAGCATGGCAGAACCGAACCGCTGGAAGAAGTGACTGTTCACCTTGCCCGGAAGGCCTGCTGTCCCATCAAAACCCACAGCCGGAGACGCCAGATCAACCGAAGCGCCATCCGGACGCATAACCCGCGTCCAGATAACATAGGCCCGTTTCTGTCCGCCCTGAAGGCCCGACTGATATTGCCCGATCAGGCGGCTGGAACGCGGAATAAGCACCCGTGTGCCATCAAAGCTCCGCACATCCTGACTGACCACTGCCCGGACATAACCCGGCACATCGGTATTGATAGCCGTTTCAATAATAGCCGGTATTAATGTGCCCTGTGTCACCGTGGTTTGCGGATTGACCATGGCCTTTGCCGTGGCGGTTGCCCCGCCAACCCCGCCAATACGACTGGCAAAATCATTTGCATTGTTTCCTGTTCCTGTAGTTTGCCCCGGAACGGGCGCAGTGATCGTTCCGGAAGGAACCGGCAGGCTGCTGGAATCAAAGACCACTGTAGGGCTTGCATAAGGATTGGCCACAGGTGCAGCCGCCACCACAGGCGGGTTCGCCAGAACCGGCGCAGGTGCAGGGTCAGATAACGGCACAGGCGCAGGCGATGCCGGAGCAGGCGTAATGGCCTCTGGCGGAACTTCAGGCGCCAGCTGTCCGGCTGATTGCGCTTCCTGTTGACCGCCTACTCCTTGCGCCGGCTCCACCCGCGCCATATTCATCCCCCAGAATGTGACCGCACCAAGGCCTGCCACCAGGGCAATACCTGCAACCAGACCAACCGCATCGGATTTGTTCTTGCGCCGGGTGACTGCCGGATAGGTATTACGGCTGGCCAGATCAATGATTTCTGCCGATTGCTGCTCGCGTGGATCAGCATCATTAGCGGCACCGTCCTCGCCTTTCCTGATGGGCAAACGCATGGCCAGACGCATTATTCTATACCTCCGTTCTGGTTCGGCTGATGGTGGGCAAGTGCCGGGTCATGAGGCACCTGAAGGGACCGCTGCGGCCCATTATTGACAAGCATTGCTTTATCCTTGCCTGATCGCAAGATGATTTGCTGCGGCACACCATCCACTACAATCACATCTCCGCGCACGGTAAAATTGACCGGACCTTCCGTGCCCTTTTCATCGGTAACAAGAATGGCCGGTATGGCCGTGCCGGATGGCCAGGCCAGAAATGTCGCCGTCCCGTCATCATAGGTGCGGGCAGGCAAAAGATTGCGCTCCCCCGATCCTGCCCAGTCAAAATTCAATTCCGCAGGATCAACCACAGCATAAGGGTCATTTACGGCCGCCATCTCTACTGCATTGGGCGCCTCGCCCAGCATGGAGGCAGTTTCAGCTTCGGGTTCATCCGGATAGATGAAACGAAGCACATAAAGCGGGCGTGCCTTGCCCGATGCAACGAGGTCGAACAGATAGGTCCGCTTGTCCGTTACCACGGTCATATTGGTTGCCGCTGTTGCGCTGAGCGGCTTCACGAACAGCAGATTGGCACGTTTGTTTGGTGTCACCTGCCAACTGGTTGAATCCCCGATGGCAACATTTTCAATATGCTCGCCATCTTCAAAGGCGATGGTTGCCTGCACTTTGGGGCGTCCTTCAATCCGGTATACCTGTCCCGGATCATAAAACCGCTCCACCAGACGCGGGTCATCTGCCCAGGCAGGTGCAAGGGGCACAGCAGCAAGACAAAGCGCGATGAGCGCCGGACGGATCATTTAAACGTCTCCGAACTGGATGTGTTGGCCGGACGGAACCGGTTTCCGATCCCCCGCGCGCGCGAAACAGCAGACACACCGCCCATATGAGTGCCCGCACCGGATGATCCCGGTAGTGGATTGGTAACAATGCGTGTTTCCCGGCTCATTCCACCAGTATCATTTGCGGCCAGAGCTACAGGAATGGCTGAGACAGGAATATGACGGCCGGAGGACGGGATTGACGCAGGTGAAGGAGCATTGCCAGCAGCAGAAGCAGATA
>JBKEEC010000131.1:0-2399 GCA_047975785.1 Sphingomonadaceae bacterium
CGTTCCATCGGCGGCCCGTCGATCGCCGCGGCCGCGGCCAGATCATTCACTGTTCGGGCCATGTCCCGTTCGAGGACGCTCAGATAAATCTGATGCTTATCCTCGAAATAATGGTACAGCGTGCTTTTGGCCAGGCCGCTCTGTGTGGAGAGTTCACGCATCGAGAGCCCGGCATAGCCTGCATAATTGATAATCTGCTCGGCTGCGTTCAAAATCGCTTCACGTGAATCTGTTGCAATTACTTCCATGTGAGTCTCTTGATATTCAAATATACGTCAATGATCCAGCACGATCTTAAAGACGATTCCAAGGCCTCGACACTTGACAAAGGATCGCAACTAATTTGATAATCGTCGCACAGTATCCGGCCGACCGACCGTCCGGTCGGTGAGCGATTGTACAGTTGAAGAATCCGGTTTGTCAATCCCGCACCCGGCAAAGATGCAGACGGGAAACCGCCAGAGCGTCTGATTCAGCCGAAGCGGGAACGCAGATCGACACAGAAGTGATGGTACAATGGAGACATCTCGTTTCGGGAAGATCGCACACGCAGAAGACCTCATGCCGGTCCGGGGCGATCCACCATCACAACACGCGCAGAATGAGGATGGTATGAAAGATCAAGCAGAAAAAAGGGCGCCGGTTCGCCATTGGGTCAATCTCACATTGGCAGCGGCCCTGGCAGTCATGACGGCTTTAGCTCCCGCGCCAGTCTTGTTGCCCCAGTTCGGCGTCGCTATAGCACAAACTGGTCAGGAAGGCATTCTGGCTGTGGTTGGGCTTGACGGCGCGGAGATTTACGATATGCCCGCGGGCGCGCGGCTTGATACACTTGCGCTCGGCACAACTCTGACCGCACAGGGCCGCAATACCGATACAAGCTGGATTCTGGTGCAAACAGAAGAAGGGACGAAAGGTTGGACGCCGGTTGGCAGCCTGGTTATTTTCGGCGAAAGCGATTTGCCTGTCATGGACGAGAGTAGCGCTACCACGGAGAACAACAAGATGACGGGCTCCGAAAGCGCCGAGGGCAAAACGACTGCAGATGCAACGACCAAAGCGACGACAGAGCCTGCGGAAGAAGCGACGGAAGCGCCACAAGAGGAAGCGACCGCAACGGCTACGCCTTTACCGACCAACACGCCGGCGCCGACCAATACGCCAACGCCTGTACCGCCAACTGCAACGCCTACCCCCATGCCTACAGCCACACCGACGCCGACTGCCACCCCGACACTGGCTCCGGTCTCGCCGACTGACGGCGTTATTGCCGTGGTCGGCGCGCGGGGTGCGCTGCTCTACGACGCACCTGACGGGATGGCTGGAACGGAGCTCTCCACCGGCACAGCTCTGACCGCGGTCGGCCGCGATGAGGCGGGTGACTGGCTCTATGTCCAGAGCGATACCGGTGATGCCGGTTGGATCCTGCGCGACAATCTGGTGGTCTTCAACGTGGCCGGGCTGCCGGCCATGGAGACAGGCGCCGGAGTCGATATGGCTGAAGAGCCGGAAGCGGCTATGGATAGCGCTGTTTCCGGGGAAGACAAGACGGACGCAGGCCAGGCAACGCAGGAAACAACTGCAGAAGCCACAGCCGTTGTGCAGGAAGAAACGGCGTCTGCAACAGCAACGCCGACACCAACGCAAGCCACAGCGGGCCGCGCCGCGCCGCGCCCGACGCCTCAGAGCGCTGAAGGCGATGTAACGGCGACCAATATTGTCAAGGGCGTCCGGCTGAACATTCGCTCCGGTCCGGGGACCAACTACGCCATCGTGAGCAAATCGCTCTCCGCCGAGGTCTTCACAGCAATCGGACGCAACAGCAACGGCACATGGATTCAGATCGCGCTGCCGGGCGAAGATCCCGATCGCGGCTGGGTTTCGGCCAACCTTGTGGAGCTGAGCGACGCCGTCATGGGGCTGCCGGTGGAGGAAAGCGAAGCGCCGGCAGGAAACGATGCGCTGCCTGCAAACGCCGCCCCTGCATCGACCGCGGATGACGCATCGGGCATGGATGATACAGGCGATAAAGCAGGCGAGGCTCCGACAGAAGCGGAACCAACACCGGCAGAACCAACATCGGAACCTCCGGCCCAACTCCAGTCCACCGGACCGACAGGGTTGAGCGGTACGCTGGTCTTTCAGGACGGCTATGGGAACATCTACATCTATAACCTGAACACGGGAACTCTGCGTACGCTGACCGGCGGCTATGAACCCGAGATCAGCATAGACAGCAACAAGGTGATCTTCACCCGCTACGACGCCGCGCCAGGCATCTACAGCATCAACGTCGACGGTTCCGGGGAAACGCGCGTCTTCGGCGAACGGGAGTTTCTCTCCTCGCCCAAATGGAGCCCTGACGGCAATTGGATCGTTTTCAGCCGCTCAGCGGGAGA
>JBKEEC010000132.1:0-4941 GCA_047975785.1 Sphingomonadaceae bacterium
ATCGCTTCTGCGCCACATTCCGGGCAGAGTGTATGTTTCCATGTCGGATGCCGTTCCAGCGGATTACCCGGAACGGAAAAATCGACATCATCGGGCAGGATGACGGGCAATTGGTCATCCGGCACGGGCACAACACCGCAATTCGGACAATGGATAAAAGGAATTGGGGTGCCCCAATAACGCTGCCGGGAAACGCCCCAGTCGCGCAGACGCCATACGGTCTGGCCTTCGCCCCAGCCTTCTTTTTGCGCACGGGCAACAACAACCGCCTTGGCCTCATCTACTCTCATGCCATCCAGAAAAGCAGAGTTGACGCATATGCCGTCCCCCGTTTCAGCCTCGCCATTCACAAAAGGGGCATTGGCATCTGCGGCATTGGCGGCAATCACCCGCAGGATTGGCAGGCCGTATCTGGTGGCAAAGTCAAAATCGCGCTGGTCATGCCCTGGCACTGCCATAATCGCGCCCGTGCCGTAATTCATTAGCACAAAATTGGCGATATAGACCGGCAATGGTTGCCCGGTAAATGGATGGCGTGCGGTAAGACCAGTATCAAAACCAAGCTTTTCTGCTGTTTCCATTTCCGCAGCCGTAGTGCCGCCGCGCTTGCATTCCTCAATAAATCGCGCTGCATCTTTATTTGTCGAGGCAATGCCTTGAGCAACCGGGTGATCCGCCGCTACCGCGACAAAACTGGTGCCGAAAATCGTATCCGGGCGGGTGGTATAGACTTCAAGCGTGCTTTCATCGGACAGGGTGAAACGGAATTGCATTCCCTGACTTTTGCCGATCCAGTTTTCCTGCATCAGCCTGACCTTGTCGGGCCAGTTTTCCAGATGATCCAGCCCGTCAAGCAAATCCTGCGCAAAATGTGTGATCTTCAGGAACCACTGGTTGAGCTTGCGCTTTTCGACTTCCGCGCCGGAGCGCCAGCCTTTCCCGTCGATGACCTGTTCATTGGCGAGCACAGTCATATCGACCGGGTCCCAATTGACTTCAGCCTGTTTACGATAGACCAGTCCGGCTTTGTAAAGGGCGAGGAATAATGCCTGTTCTTTCCCGTAATATTCGGGATCGCAAGTGGCAAATTCGCGCGTCCAGTCCAGTGCGAAGCCAATCCGTCGCAACTGCGCTTTCATGTTGGCGATATTGTCCCGCGTCCAGCCGCCGGGGTGCACACCCTTTTCCATCGCCGCATTTTCGGCGGGCATACCAAAGGCATCCCACCCCATCGGATGCAGGACTTCATATCCTCGCATCCTTTTGTAACGGGCCAGCACATCGCCCATCGTATAGTTCCGCACATGGCCAATGTGGATGCGGCCGGACGGGTAGGGAAACATTTCCAAAACGTAGCTTTTGGGCTTCGGACTGCTGCTGTCTGCTACAAAACAGGCGGCCTCGTCCCAGGCCTTTTGCCAATGGCTATCTGCCCTGGACGGGTCGAAACGCGAATCATTCATAAAAGAGGTCGGTGCCTTGTCAGTCGATGTCTTGTCAGCCTGTGACAGCTTCACGCCGCAAGGCGCGTGCTTTTGTCAGGATAATGTCTTCCAGCTTCTGCACGGTAGCCGCCTGAACGGGCGCATCCACCCATGCACCGTTTTGTGCGACCTGACGACTGGCGGCAACCCGGACCGCATCCGCACGCAGATCCTGATCGAGAATCATGACGGACATTTTAACCCGTTCATTGGGATTGGCGGGATTGGCGTACCAATCTGTCACGATCACGCCGCCGGCACTGTCTGCCTGAAGCAGCGGGGCAAAGCTCACTGCTTCAAGTGCGGCGCGCCAGAGATAGGAGTTAACGCCTATGGTGCTTACCTGTGCTGCGGCAAGATCCGGTGCGGGCCGGTCCTTGCCGCCACAGGCGGCGAGGCTGGCAAGAGCTGCACCGGCAACGCACAGGCGCAGGGCACGGGAGGAAAAGCGGTTTGAATTGGCAAATAAAATCATTTTGCGGGATCATCCTGTCCTGAATGTCATGGCCTCTATAGCCCGCACATCGCAGGCGGCAAGCCAAGCGTGCTCTGCAATCGCCCTTTGCCCACTGAACATTGTCTGAATAGGGCGAGGTGAATGGATGACAGGAAACGGCGCATACGCCCCACCCGGCCACTCCCGCCGGTTTTTGCCAAAAGCAACAATCATGACGCTTGTGGATAAGCTGTGTGGAAAGCTTGCAACACTATGAAGGGTTTCTGGCCCGGAATAGGGAATCCTCTGGTGTGCTTGTTGTCATTATTCTATCAAATGATACCGATAATGATCTGCGTGGCCGAGTCGTTTTCTATTTTTCGACTGTGTCATGAAAGGTTCATAAGGTTTCTGCTTGGGTGAGGTTCTCGCGTCGGGCAGTTTCCTTCAAGTGAGAGAGATGTAGGTTTTGTCAATGAAAGCCAATCGCACCAAAGCAGAAAAGCGGCGCATCACGTCGTCTTTGCTTGCGGCTGGCAGTCTTTTGCTTGCCATTCCTACAGCCGGTTTTGCACTTGGCGGGCTGCATCAATCTGATTCGGTTGAAAGTGACGCGGCGCAATACTCGTTGTTCACCCCTGCGCTGACGGACCCTGCTCTTGCCAAACGCGTGAATGAGCGGCTTGGTCTGCTGGGGCAGTCCATGCCTTTTACCCCTGCTGGCCGTGCTGCTGTTACAGATCGCACGGTTACGGTTGCGGTGCGTGTTGATGGCAATACAGCGCGTGCAATCACAGTTCGCGCGGCGATCCGCTCCGCATCCGGCGATGTGGGCAAGCGGCATCCGGTCAAGATTAATCCGACCCGTTACGATCTTGGTATTGCCCGCGGTTATCAGAGCTTTACCAAACCTGTAGCGGTTGCGCCTCCACCCGGCTTGCAGCGGCTTGAAATGCCTGATCTGGCCGAGTTCCGGCCATCTCAGCCCGACCATCAGGGCAAGCCTTCGCGTTTGCAGCCGCGCATCTCGCTTGAACAGGGCAAGGTTGCGGGCCGTGCGCCACGTACGCTGGAAACACTGGGTGAGCAATCGGTTGATGTGGGCGGTGCCTACAGCATCACCCGCAATCTGGATGTGACTGCCGGTGTCCGTCTGTCCCAGGAACGTAATCGTCAGGCTCCCCTGACAGATTCTGTGCAGGATAATCAGGCCGTTTATGTCGGGACACAGTTCCGCTTCTGATTCTTTTCCCAGATCGCTGATCATTTTCCCAAGCCTATCCGGGCTTTTCCGTAATTGATTCCCGCTATGTCGCAGTATGGGCGTCAGCCGTGGCCGACCCTGTGGATTCCGTAAGGGAATTTTCTTCTTCATCTTGCCGTCAGATGCATTTTCCCCGTTGCGCATTGCTTGCGGCGCGATAAATATCGGTGAAACAACAATATGAAAGGCAGGAGACTGAAATGGCAAAAGTTGCAGTAGTTACAGGGGGAACACGTGGCATTGGTCGGGCAATCAGTGAGCGCCTGAAAAATGACGGTTTCACCGTTGTCGCGAATTATGCCGGCAATGATGACAAGGCCAGAGCCTTTACCGAGGAAACCGGTATTGCGACGTATAAATGTGATGTTGGCGACCATGAGTCAACTTTGGCCATGTGCAAGAAGATTGAGGAAGAGGTCGGCCCAATTGATGTTGTGGTCAATAATGCCGGGATCACGCGTGACGGCATACTCAACCGCATGTCCTTTGATGACTGGAACGATGTCATGCGAATCAACCTTGGTGGTTGCTTCAATATGGCCAAGGCCTGCTTCTCCGGTATGCGTGAAAGAGGCTGGGGCCGCATCGTCAATATCGGTTCTGTCAATGGGCAGGCAGGCCAGTACGGGCAGGTCAATTATGCCGCAGCCAAAAGCGGCATCCATGGTTTCACCAAGGCACTGGCGCAGGAAGGGGCCAAATATGGCGTGACTGTCAATGCCATTGCTCCGGGCTATATTGATACCGATATGGTTGCCGCTGTGCCGGATGCGGTGCTGGAAAAAATCGTTGCGAAAATCCCGGTTGGCCGACTCGGCCAGGCAGATGAAATAGCTCGTGGGGTTTCTTTCCTGTGCGATGAAAATGCCAATTTCGTAACCGGCTCCACCATGAGCATTAATGGTGGCCAGCACATGTATTGATCTGTGCAGAGGGCTGCGCCCCATGGTCAGGGTGGCAGCCCTCGGCACAATATTGATACTGAAACGAAAATAAATCTGTGTGACCGATTATCATCCGCCCGTGAAACGCTCGATCGAGATTGCCGGGCACAAGACTTCCATCAGCCTTGAGCCTGCCTTCTGGGATTTGCTGCGTCAGGAGGCAAACAGGCAGGATATTCCCCTGAATGCACTGGTCGCAACAATTGATGAAGAACGTATCCGCGCTGAAACACCACCGGGGCTGGCAGGGGCGATCCGGCAGTGGCTGTTGCATCGGTTAATGGAAAACCACGATAACGGAAAAATATTTCTGCCAGATCAATCCATTAGCAAAATATAAACCATGCCTGACTAGCATACCGGCTGGAAAGGTATGTTTGACACGTATGGCGCTTGGCAAAATCTTGCAGTCCCTGGGGGCATCTACCGCCACGCCGCAAGGCGAGAAGGCCAGGGAAACGGCTGATCTGAATCAAAGATCAAACGTGCTGAATGATTTTGAGCAGGCGGGTATCGGCTGGATCTGGGCGACGGACAAGGACGGCAGGATCAGCTATATTTCAGAAAATGCCTTTGGAAATCTGGGGGTTTCCGGCTCTGATCTTGTCGGAAAATTTTTTACCGATGTATTCGAAACTGATTCTGAAAATACAACGGAGCGATCAGACAGGCCCCTGAAATTCAGGGTTGGGGCACATCATCGGCTCACCGATGTTACGCTGCGCCTCGTTCCGTCCTGCACGCCTGGCTTGAACTCCAGTGATAAGAGTGCCGAATGCTGGTGGTCGATTACAGGTGTTCCGCTCACAGATG
>JBKEEC010000133.1:0-2201 GCA_047975785.1 Sphingomonadaceae bacterium
GCTATAGGTGTTTGGTCCCGGCATGTGGCCTTGATGTGGCCTTGATCTGCCCTGCTTCAGCCTTTGCGATTACCCTGTCTGCCACTTTGCAAGCAAGTCCGCTGCGGACAGGGTTTCGTTCTTGCGGATTGCTCCGGGTGTTCCGGAAAACCGCGGTGCAGGCACAGCTTGCATAACACCTTCATGATCCGTGAAAACGCCGCGGGCAGTATTGGCCGGATGCATCATTGCCTCGCGCATGGATAATACCGGAGCCACGCAGGCATCGCTGCCATCGAATACGGCTTCCCAATGGGCACGCGGCTGGCTGGCGAAAAGTTGCGCAAAAACGCGTTCCATTTCTGGCCAGTGATCACGATTGTTCTGTTCAAAGCGGTCAGGCGCAATTCCCAGCCCTTCAAGCAAGCGGGCAAAGAATTGCGGCTCCAGCGGACCAATTGCGACATGCCCGCCATCCTTGCATGTATAACAGCGATAAAACGGTGCAGCACCATCAAGGAAGTTTGAGGCCGGGTGATCCTTCCACAATCCTGTATGGAGATAGGCCTGGAACAGCCCCATCAGATTGGCCACTCCATCGACAATCGCCGCATCAACCACCTGCCCCTTGCCTGTCATGCGCGCAGACAGGATGCCTGACACCATGCCAAGCGCCAGAAACATGGTGCCCCCCGCATAATCGCCAATCATATTGAGCGGAACAGTCGGCGGGCTGCCTGGTTGCGCAATAGCATGAAGCACACCCGTCATGGCGATATAGTTGATATCATGTCCGGCCAGCGGGCTGAGCGGCCCCTCCTGCCCCCAGCCAGTTCCGCGCCCATAAACAAGACGGGGGTTACGCGCGAGACATTGCTCCGGCCCGACACCCAGACGCTCCATCACGCCCGGCCGCATTCCCTCTATCAGCCCGTCAGCCTGCCCGACCAGAGCAAGCAGCGCCTCCCGGTCTTTCTCATCTTTCATGTTTAGCTCAACCGTGCGGCGACCGCGATGGACGACGGCCTCCCCCAGATCATCATAGGCTGACTGGCCGCCAGGCCGGGTAATCCGCACCACATCTGCCCCCAGCCCCGAAAGGATCATGCCGCACAAAGGCACCGGGCCAATGGCATCCATCTCCACAAGTCGAACACCATCAAGGGGACCGTTCTGGCTCATATTATACTCCATTCCCGTGTCCCTGCAATATAAGTGCGAGATCGGCAAGGGCTATCTTGCAGCAATCATTTTATTAAAAAAATTGCCAATTTATCAGGCAAGATACCTGCCTGATCCTACGCCGCAGATCGGTATCCACGTTGTGCGGATCTGCCTTCCAGACGAACGGACGTGCTACGAATTTCCGCCCTCCACTTCCAACGTAGCGTCAGTGACGAACGAAGCCGCGTTGCGTCAATGTCATGCCTGCCAGATTAAGACCGCTTGACTTCGCTATGTTCCGGGCATTCTTTGCGACCAGCTTTTCTTTCGTCGCATCGCCGCGCGCATTTTGCATAGCAGCATCAAGAATAACCCCCTGGATAATATGAACTTCGGTGAACTCCTGCTTTTGAGTGTCCGACATCGTGCCAAATTCGGGTACAGCAAGAAACGCTGAGCGCGCCTGTTGTTTAACAGCGTTGATGGTCGTTGAGGGTGGCGTATCGTAATATGCATTGGCGGCAGACCACACATTGATCCACCACAAGGCATAGGCATCGGCCATATTATGCGGATCAAGGCCATGGCTGCGCATGATTTGTCCGGCAGAGCCCGTAAAATCAGGCTGACTGGCAAACATGGCGCGTATATCAGCGGCTGCACCGGGGCTGATCTGCCCCGCCCTTGCAATGAACTCCTGAGAAATACGCCTGCGCACATCCTTTGAGGGCGTAAAGGTCAGATCTTGCGTCTTTATCGCCGACTTGACGGGCCTGTCACGCGTGGTCTTGGCAGCACCACCGGCCGCCTCGTCTTCGAGCCGACGCTGGAGCAATTCATTATGCAGATTGCCCATGGCCATATCGGGTGCAAGCATTTGCGCGTGCGCACCGGTTGTTGAAACCACAATGGCGGCAATGGCCACTATAAGGCGGAGGGTTAGCGGCATGGGCGGCTCCTTGTTCAGCACAGGACGGGCAAACTAACCCGGCGCCGATACAAAAAATAGCGTCTGCGCGATAATCCGCCCTCTTCAACAGACGGAGAGGGTCAATCGA
>JBKEEC010000134.1:0-3070 GCA_047975785.1 Sphingomonadaceae bacterium
GGCACGATGCGCACGGGTGAAGAAATCGTCGAAATAAGGGCTCATCTGAAAAAACTCGACCATTACGCCCAGCCGCGGGATCGTGTCCATGAATGCGACTTTCATGCCCTTTGGCTCGAAAAGCGCGGCGACTTCGACGCCTTCTTCCGCATAGCGGGCGATCTCTGTGTCGATGTCGTCGGTAAGATAGAGTGTGTGGTGAAACATCGGCGTCGACGGCGACAGGTCCAGCACTTCGCTGTAGATCGACGGTGTATCGCATTTTTGGGCCACGACCTGTATCTGCATGTCATGCAAGTAGCCGAACGCGACGTCGACCGCGCAGTTTTCCTGCCTACCGCGATAATAGTAATCGCGGTTGACGAATTCACCGCAAAAGAACGGCCCTGCGCCAAGCAGCTTTGCCCAGTCGTGCACGGTCTTCTCGAAGTCGCGGGTGATGACCGCAACTTGTGCAATACGCCCTTTGTTCAGGATCGGCGCTTCGCTGGCACTTAATCCCATTGCTGCCACAGTCAGGCCTCGATTCCGATGCCCACGCCACTCTCGCGCAACTGCGACTTGACCGTGTAGGTACAGCAATACTCGTTCATTTCGGCGATAAGGCCGTCACGAAACCGGACGTGGAAACTGTACTGGTTGGCATAAGTAGAACCGTCGGCGAGCACGGCACCGGAATAACATTCAGCGGCCAGCCTGTCGCCATCGCACACGATGCTGTCGATCGTCAAATGGATCGTCTGGCGGAACTGCTCGCGGTAGCGAGTCATGTTCTGGCACAGATCTTCCTTACCGATATTATGATCGATACCCGATGGCGGCATGCCCTTGCCGCGCAGACGAAAATCGTCTGTCAGCACGCCCATCCACCCATCGACATCGTTAGAATTAAACGCCTCTATATAGCGCTCGAAAACGCGGCAATTTGCTTGCGTATCGTTCATGACGGTCCCTCTTCGGTAATCCGGATCAATCCGGCATCAGCAGTTCGCCGTTCGTCACGAAGAACTGGCGCCGCACTTCCTCGGGCTGGCCCGACAGGCAATCGGCGAAATTCTCAATCGGCGTTTTGCCGCCCTCGGGATGCGGATAGTCCGACGCATAGCAATAGACCTCGGGCATGCCGTATCGGTTGATGTAGGCGCCTACGTCCTCGAATTCGAAGCACGAGACGCGCACATTGCTGCGGACATATTCGGACGGCTTCTTCTTTAATGGCGAAGCACCGCCAAGCTGGCTGAAAATGCGCGAATGGCCATGCCACATATCCATGTTGTCAGTAGCCGTCCCGATCCATTGAGCCGTCACTTCACAGGCGCCATACCGCAGGCGGGGATGGCGTTCGAAAACGCCGCCCATCACCATCGACACAAGGAAGTTCTGTGTCGCGAGATGCATGTTGCAGAGCGTCCAAGGGTCCAGCGAAAATTCTTCGCCAGCCTTCCAGCCCTCGAAAGCTTCGGCCTTGCGCCAAGCAAGCGTTCCGTAAAAACGCTCATCCGATCCGGTGTGGGCCAGCGCGGGCGCATCGGCATCTGCAAGCAGCGCCCAAAGCGGGTCGAGCGCCAGAGCGGCAGGCGACAATCCGGCAGGTGGCGTATCGCTGGGGAACCAGAATCCGCGAACACCCATGTCCAGAAGTCGCTTCGCCTCGGCCACTAGGTCGTCGACAGTGTCTCCGATGAGAATCGCCACAGGCCTCAGCCGATCCGATTCAGCAGCAACGCGACCGCACCAGTCATTGTAGGCCTTCACCAGCCGAACAGCATATCCCTTGCGATCGCCCGAGATCGTGCTGAAAAGCTGGCCAGAGGTATCGCAGCTCGACAGGAATGCCGCGGACAGCAGCCCCATTCCGCCCGGGAACATCAACTGACGATTCACACCGGTGAAATCGAGAACTTCGACACGCCGCTTGAAATCGAAGGCGCCCGGGGCCTTGTCACGCTTCACGTGGAAGACGGTTTCGGCCGTGATCGGGGTCAGGTCGCCTTCGCTAACGGCGTTCGCGCCAAGCTTGCTCTGTCCGATCGCGTCGACGAATTCGTCGACTACGCTGCCGAACTGTTCACGCCAGAAATTGAGCGGTGTTGCTTCATGGGCATCGGTGTCCATGATCTGCCCGGCATAGGGCTTCACCAGCTCGGGAAGAGGATAGTTCATCGCTCGCTCCTCAATAAGCTTAATGCACGTCGGTACCATGCGCTCTGAATGAGATTCTCATCCGTTCGGACGGTACGATCGGCATAAGGGCCACCGCTTGCGACCGCACGCGATTTCAGGCGAGGGTCGCTGCACCCGAAGAACGCTCTATTTCCTCACGTTTGATGGCCTTGAGCGACAGCACTAACATCACGATCATCCCGACAAAAATGCAGGGAAACGTACCCAGAATGCCAGCGACCCGTTCCGGGCTAATAGTCAGGTGTAGAAGAAGATTGCGAAGCTGCCCGACACCAGCAGCAGCGCGACCCAAAGCCCAAAATAGGCGCTACTCCGTAGAAAGATCGGCTTATCCCGCTTGTCGCCCAGTATCGCGAGCGCGAGGCAGATGAACTGCACGAAATTGAACATGAAGGTCATGACAAAGCTCAGCCATGCAAGATCGTTGAACAGCAGGATTTGCTGCGGGTCGCGATCGGGCCTGAACGCAATTGTGATCCAGGCCATGACCGCGAACAAGTTGGACCGATAGAACTCGGCTCTCTCGTCGCCGCTGCGCGCGTCGAGCTGGTCACGGCGATCAGGCTCTGGCTGCTGAACGCTCCTCCGTTCGGTCGGCGCAAGGGTACAAATGTCACGGTCCATGGCCGATCGGTGATCTCGCTCGATCGCCTTGACCTTGTCAGGTGACAATTCGCGGAAACTGAACAGCAAACCGCGTCAGGGTCTGACTACGCGCTTGACACGGCGTGCCTCGATGGTTCTTCAGGCCTCCGGTTCCCAGAACGCCTGCATGACTGCGATGGGGTTGAGATATTCCGATACCTTATCGATCAGACCGTCGCGAAAGCGAAACACCAATACATAGCGATTTGAATAGGGCGCGCCCGTCTTCGGGTTGTGCCCC
>JBKEEC010000135.1:0-6750 GCA_047975785.1 Sphingomonadaceae bacterium
TCATCAGGCATAGCAGCAGGGACGCAATGATCCATTGCGGATGCCGGGCAAGAAAGAGGCGCATATGCGTCATCACGGTGGCGCTATAATCAGACACTACGCAAAAGTCAGCCCCATTCTGCTTTCTGCCCGACGAAGAAATAAACATAGCCATAGTTGTGAATGTCAATATGCTTTTTTCTCGCGTATTTCATGAACCTCAGTGTCGTTTACTCCATCAGTCCCGGCCATCTAAAGCACCGACAGGAAAAGCACCGACAGGAAATCGGCACCCACTATACAGCGCCACGCTCTATAGTGGGTGGCCATCGCTCACTGCCCTTTACATCTGATATTGCCAAAAGTCCTGCTGCATTGCACAATGGCGGGATGCGGATTGCGGTCATAGATGAAAGTTCCATGCGAGCCTCCATCATTGAGGAAGGGCTTTCGACCCTGCATGACAGCGAGATTTTCCTGCTGACAGAGCGGCAGGGTGTATTTGCGCGCATTGCAGAAATTGACCCCGATATTGTGCTGATCAATCTGGAAAATCCTTCGCGTGATGTGCTGGAGGATTATTTTGCCGTCACCCGCGCACTCAAACGTCCTATCGCCATGTTCGTGGATGACAGTGATGATGAAGCAATTGGTGCATCCATTGATGCGGGTGTTTCCGCCTATGTGGTAGATGGTCTTTCCGCACACAGGATACGGCCTCTGATGGATCTCGCTATCCGTCGTTTCAATGCCTTTTCCCGACTTGAGGCTGACCTTGCTGAAGCAAGGGGCAAACTGGCTGAAAGGGAAATGATAGACCGTGCCAAACGCATCCTGATGGATAGCCGCAACATCAGCGAACCGGAAGCCTACCGCGAATTACGCAGCAAGGCGATGCAATCCAGCCGGCGCATTGCCGATATTGCCGAAGCTGTAGTGACAGCGCATGAGCTGATGGAGAACCGATCATGAATGAAAAACTGACCATCGGCTTTCTCCCGCTGGTGGATGCCTGTTTGCCCATTCTGGCGCAGGAGCACGGCTTTGCTGAAGAAGAAGGGCTGTCCCTTGAATTTGCCCGCGACAGAAGCTGGGCCACGGTGCTTGACCGGTTGCTATACGGACATAGTGACGCTGCCCATCTGGTGGCTCCTCTTGCCATTGCAACCACTTTGGGGCGCAGACGTCCGGCCCAGCCATTATCCGCGCCCTTTGCCCTTGGTCTGAACGGCAATTGCATCACTTTTTCCAATGCCCTGGCCGCAAGGCTGCTGACACCGGGTAAGCTGGCTGATCCGGCAAAACTGGGTCCCTTGCTGAAGCAGGATGTGGCGCAACTGGCGCAAAAGGGTAGAAAACTGCGCTTTGGGGCGGTGCATCGCTATTCCAGCCATAATTTCCTGCTGCGATACTGGCTGGCCTCCTGTGGCATCATGCCTGATCGCGATATCGAGATGGTCACTGTCGCGCCACCTTTTATTGCCGATGCTCTGGAAACAGGAGAGGTGGATGGAGCCTGTGCCGGAGAGCCATGGAACAGTGTTGCCGTAGAGCGCGGTGCCGGGGTTATTGCACTGGTGACAGCGCAAATCTGGCGGCGGGGCGTTGAAAAGGTGCTGGCCATGCAAGAGGCGGTAATGGAAGATAAACGCCCTGCTACAGAGGCCCTTATCCGCGCCATGATCCGCGCGGGCAAACATTTTATCCAGCCGGAAAATTACGAGGCCAATGCCGCCATTCTGGCCCGGCCGGAATATCTGGATGGAAGTGCATCCATCATCGCAGGAGACATATCCGACCGGCTGATTCTGGCCAGAGGCACAGCGCCAGTCTATTTTCCTGATTTCATGTTCCAGTATAGCGAAGCGGCAAATTTCCCCTGGGTAAGCCAGGCCTTGTGGTTATACAGCCAGCTCATACGCTGGGATGGGCTGGACTATAACCCGGATGACGCAGCAACTGCTGCGCGCGTGTTCCGCCCTGATATTTATCGATCTGCGCTAAAAGAAACGGATGAACCATTGCCGGGCGCCAGTTCCAAGGTGGAAGGCAGCCTGGACCAATTGTTGCAGGTCAGCACGCAACAGGGAAATATTACCCTGTCACCCAATCGTTTCTTTGACGGAAAAACCTTCGACCCCGATCATGTGCAAGACTATTTGCGCGTAATGCCGTAACTTCGGGAACCGGCTCCTGCAGGGATTTTTTATGCTGCATTGCAAAAATTACTTTACGCACGCGCACAA
The DNA here is from genome assembly GCA_047975785.1 of Sphingomonadaceae bacterium. Classification (GTDB taxonomy): domain Bacteria; phylum Pseudomonadota; class Alphaproteobacteria; order Sphingomonadales; family Sphingomonadaceae; genus JACXVD01. The sequence goes on from JBKEEC010000135.1 coordinate 2,226, forward strand.
AATGGGTTAATCCCTGAGTCGCACAAGGTCAGTTTCCCGATGAGGGGGGACAAAAAGACCTTTGGCTTCCGTTTCTTTTGGCTGGCAATGGCGCCGTCCGGTCCTGACCCCGTAGCGGGTCGGTCGTGGCGGTTTTGTGTCATGCAGGAGAGACAGAGCATTGCGCGGGAAGGTGGATACCGGCTTTTCGCACAGGCAGTGCAGCAGCATGGATGTATACGAGGCACCGTCCGGCATGATGCCTCGCTGATACAGACCTGTTGTTGCGTGTAACAATTTTACGGGCCTTCTGGCCACAGAAATGGCGGGCAATGGCGTTCGCCTCTCACGTCACGTTTCGTGACATTTCGCATCACAAGATGCGCCAATGAGAGGTTTTGAATGCGATTAGAAACATGTTTCCGTTCCGGCCTGTTTGCCACACCCTTCCTTCTGGCCTCGCTGGCTGCGCCCACTTTTGCAAAAGCTGATACAAAAACTGGCGCGCCTGTAGAATTTGCCGATGGTGCCCGGTTCGATCCGATACTGGATATGCGCCTGCGTTACGAGACAGTGGATCAGGACAGTGCAGCCAACAATGCCGACGCTCTTACGATCCGTATGCGTGCAGGGGGCGAGGTCACTTTTGATGGCCTGTCGATACTGGCAGAAGCGGAAGGCACTCTGGGTATCATCAATGATTACAATGATACTATACCGGGGAACGGAATTGAGCCTTTCCCTGTCGTTGCCGATCCGCAGAATATCGAACTGAACCGCCTGCAACTTTCCTACACTCATGAGGGAAGTAGCGTCACTATCGGACGGCAACGGATTATCCATGATAATGCGCGTTTTGTCGGCAATGTCGGCTGGCGCCAGAATGAGCAGACCTTTGATGCGGTGCGCGCACAGACCAGTATTGGTCCGGTCAGTCTGGATGCGGCTTACAGTCTGTCGCAGCGCACCATTTTTGGATTTGACAGCCCCAACCAGCATTTTGACGGCGATTTCTACCTCATCAATAGCGGGGTGGATATTGGTCCGGTCAAGGCAAGGGGCTTTGCCTATCTGCTGGATTATGACAGCCGGATAGTATTTTCCAGCCAGACTTGGGGGCTGTCTGTCAATGCTGCATTGCCACTGGGCGATGGCAAAGTGAAACTGGCGGCAAGTTATGCCCGCCAGTCCGATTACAAGGCCAATCCGGTCAATTATGCCGCAGACTATTTTGCGGGCAGTCTTGGCGTTGATGTCAGGGGCCTGAGTCTTTCTGCAGGATATGAGGAGCTGGGCAGCGATGGCGGCGTGGCTGCATTCCAGACACCGTTGGCCACTCTCCATGCCTTTAATGGCTGGGCCGACATGTTTCTGACCACGCCCGCGGCTGGCCTTCGCGATACCTATATCGGCGCAAGCTATGCCCTGCCTGTCAGGACAGTTTCGGGGCTGAAAGCCAGCATTACATGGCACAGATTCGAGAGTGATTTTGGCGGGATGAAATACGGCAAGGAATGGGATGCCTCGCTGGGGTTCAGCCTTGGCCCTGTTGGTCTGCTGGCAAAATACGCCCGTTATGACGCTGATGCTTTTGCCACTGACACCGAAAAATTCTGGCTCCAGGCCGAATATAAATTCTGAGGAAAGGAAAAATAATGTCCTATCTTGCTCCAAGTGAATTTGTGCCCAAACTGATAGATGCGGGCGAATCCAAAATATTGATGTCCACCAGAGACACATTGATCCGCTCCTATATGGCCGGGGCGACGCTGGCACTGGCGGCAGCCTTTGCTGTTACTATCAATGTGCAGACAGGGCAGCCACTGGCCGGAGCCGTGTTGTTTCCGGTAGGCTTCTGTCTGCTTTACCTGCTTGGCTATGATCTGCTCACGGGCGTTTTTGTTCTCGCACCGCTGGCGGTGTGGGATAAACGGCCCGGCTGCACATGGGGCGGGGTATTGCGCAATTGGGGGCTGGTCTTTATCGGCAATTTCGCCGGTGCGCTGACTACGGCAGTCATGATGGCTATATACTGGACCTACGGATTTTCGGTCGAGCCAATGGAAGTAGGCGCGAATATGGCCAAGATTGGCGAGGCCCGCACACTGGGTTACGCCGAATATGGCCTTGCCGGCTGGATAACCATTTTTGTTCGCGCCATGCTGTGCAACTGGATGGTATCGACCGGCGTTGTTGGCGCGCAGATATCCACCTCGGTTACCGGCAAGGTGGTGGCCATGTGGATGCCGATCATGCTGTTTTTCTACATGGTGTTTGAACACTCCATCGTAAACATGTTCCTGTTTCCGCTGGGCCTGATGATGGGCGGTGAATATACAATCAGCGATTACCTGCTGTGGAATGAACTTCCCGTGGTTCTGGGTAATCTCGTTGGCGGGCTGACCTTTACCGGCTTGATGCTTTATACAACGCACTACAGAACTTCGCCCAAGCGCAAGGTTGCCAGCATAAAGGCTGCTGCCTGAGACCCTCCGGGGGGAGGTCGGAAGCCTGTTCCTCCCCCTGCTTCAGGCTCCGTTTCAGGGTGTATCCATGTCCGATACTCTGACAATATCGCTCGGCCAGTATTCCTGCGCAGGGGCAAAAAGTGAAAATCAGGACTTTCACGGCGCTCTCCAGCCGGAGGGGGCCGATCTTGCTGCCAAGGGTATAGCCATCTGTATTGCCGATGGCATTTCCACCAGCGCCCTGGGTGCAGCCGCATCGGAAACTGCGGTCAAAAGTTTTCTGACAGATTATGTCTGCACATCTCCGGCCTGGTCCACACGCCAGTCAGGAGAACGGGTCATCAGCGCAACCAATAGCTGGATGTATGCCCAGAACCGGCAGAATGGCCCTCCGCAATCTGACGGGGAACGCGAATCCGGCATGATCTGCACCTTTTCTGCCATGGTGCTGAAAGGGCGACATGCACATATTTTTCATATCGGGGATTGCCGTATCGCCCGTCTCGACCAGTCCGGTGAGACGGAATTGACTGAAGCGCACCGGGTCCAGCTGGGGGGCGGACAAAGCTATCTTGGCCGGGCCATGGGGGTGAACCACAATGTCGAGATCGACTATAAGCGCATTGCCCTGTCCCCCGGCGATCTGTTCATGCTTTCCAGTGATGGCGTGCATGAATATCTGAATCACCATGCGATCATGGCTATTATCAGCGGCGCAGAAACTCTGGATAGTGCGGCTAGGGCCATGGCCATGGCTGCCTTTGATGCAGGCAGCACGGATAATCTGACTGTGCAAATCGTCAGGGTGGAAGGCCTGCCTGCTGGCGGGGTAGAGGATGTGGTGGCAGGTGGCGGATATCTGCCACCCGCACCGGCTTTGCACATTGGCGCAGTCATGGATGGGTACCGTGTGCTGGATGTGCTCCATTCGGGCAGTCGCAGCCATATCTATCTGGTACAGGATGATAGCAGTGGCGAAGTTCTTGTTCTGAAAACCCTGTCCACGGAAATGGCGCAAAACCCGGCTGCACTGACAGGCCTGATGCTGGAAGAGTGGGTTATGCGCCGGCTCTCCCATGCCAATCTGTTATCTGCTGCACCGCAAAACCGCACACGCAGCCATGCCTATGGCATAAGCGAATATGTGCAAGGGGAAAGCCTGCATCAGTGGATTCGGTCCTGTCCGCAGCCTGATCTTGTAGCCATGCGTAACATTATCCGCCAGATTGCCAGCGGATTGCAGGCCATGCACCGGCGGGAAATGGTGCATCGTGACCTTCGCCCGCATAATGTCATGGTTACACCCGATGGTGCGGTGAAAATTATCGACTTTGGATCTGTTCAGGTAGCCGGTCTGGACGAACTCAGCGAACAGGTGCTGGAAGGCCAGTATGCCGGAACCATGCAGTATAGCGCACCGGAACTGTATCTGGGATATATGGCGACGCCGCATAGCGACCTCTATTCGCTTGGGGTGATTGCCTATCAGATGCTCACAGGCCATTTGCCCTATGGGCCGCATGTAGCCAACGCGCGGAGCCGCGCTGCACAGCGCAAACTGAAATATGTGCCGGTTGTCCATTATAACCCCGATGTGCCTGACTGGATGGATGCGGCCATAGGAAAGGCGGTGCAGATTGATCCTGCGCGGCGATATGATGAATTATCCGAATTTGTCGTTGATCTGGCCAAACCCAATCGCAGCCTTGCCGATATGCGCCCCAGACCGCTGCTGGAGCGAGGCTCTGTTCGTACATGGAAAATTATCAGCGCCATTCTGGCCATTGCTTTGGCAATATTTGTGTTTCTGTCCATTTTCTGAGCCATTTCTCAAACTGATAAAGGAGTTTTCACCATGATGACCAAGGCCGATGTAACCGAAATGATTATGGAAAAAAGGCGGGCCGGGGGAACCAGTTGGGCCGCAATTGCGCAAATGGCCGGTCTGGATGAAGTATTTGTAACCTCGGCCTGTCTTGGCATGAATTCGCTTCCGCGCGACTCTGCAGAAAAAATCACAAAAGGTCTGGGGCTGCCACAGGAAGCGGCCATTGTCCTGTCAGAATATCCGAAGAAAA
>JBKEEC010000136.1:0-1874 GCA_047975785.1 Sphingomonadaceae bacterium
TGGTTGGCATGGTGGGGCGGCGCACGGGCAAGGCGGGGCGCTGCCATTGCGATGGTTATCGGCGTATTGACGCTGTTGCCCTTCGCCGCGACGGAGCGATTCAACACGCTGATCAATTTCAACGAAGGGACGTGGGCCATCCGCCGTGCGCTCTGGCAATCGACCCTCAACATGCTGCGCGACTACCCGCTGACGGGCGTCGGCCTCGACAACTTCCTCTACCTCTACCGCGAGCAATATATCCTACTGGATACTGAAGCGTGGCGCGAACCCAACCTCAACCATCCGCACCAAATCGTCCTTCATTTTTGGGTGGCGCTCGGCATTCCTGGTCTGATCGTCTTCGTCTGGCAGCAGATCGCCTATTGGCGCACGTGGTTCCACGCACAGCGGCGACTTTCGGTAAATAGCGCATCCCGCGCCCTGCTGATCGGTCTTGGCGCGAGCATGACCGCCACGTTAGCGCACGGCCTCATCGACAACAGCTTCTTCCTTGTCGATTTAGCGTTTATTTGGATGCTGAACATGGCGTTTGTAGCGGAGTTGGGGAAGGGGAGTTAACAGTTGGGAGACGTGTCAGCCTTAAAACTGATGCGAATAACCTGATTGACTGACAAAACTCGAATTTGGCTCGCATTGCGCTAATCGGCTAATTTTCGACCACTACATATAGTAGCTAGCAGGTTACTAAAACACTGTATGTAATGCATAAAGCCATGCGGTTGTTAGTTGAAAAAGATTTGTCAGTCAATCAGGGCGAATAGCAAAGGAGACACGTATGCGTGTCTCCTTTGTTGTGTACGCCCGACATGTGCGGTAACTAGGGAGTGAAGGGCTCCTGTGGGCGTTGATCCGACGAACCACTAGCCAAAGGCAACTGCGTGAGCGTGAGCGAGCGTGGAGAGGAAGCCGGAGGGCAAAACTTGGACTCGATGAACAAGAACCACGTAGGGAGGCATGTGATGCGGGATGAGCTGGCATGAGACAGTGAAGTCCGAAAAAGATCAGAGCAGTTGCATGTAAACGTGGCGAGGGTCAGGGGAAAGTTACCGAACCTTATTCGGGGAGATCTGACTAGAAGTAGTCAGAAGTCAGCAGAGGCCGTAGTAGTCGGTGGGGTAACGACCACCCGGGACGGATGGTGAAAACCATCTACAGGGCGAAGGGCCAAACGGACAAGGAGTTGGACAGAAGGAAGCAGGACAACCTCAGCAGCCGACACTTGGGTGGAAAGAGACCAAGGCGAACACGGGGATAAGGCAGAAGGCCGGAAGGAAGTGCCGCAGGCGCAAGTGGTTGTCGGAGCAACTGGAGCAAGAAATGGTACAACACGAAGGAGAAGGTTTGTGGGAACGAATCTTCAGTCGGGAAAACCTGCAAAAGGCAGTGAAACGAGTGCAACGCAATAAAGGTGCAGGGGGCGTAGATGGGATGACGGTAGAAGAACTACCGGCGCACCTGCATGAATATTGGCCGCGCATTGGAGAAAAGCTGGAAGCGGGGACGTATCAACCAAGCCCCGTCAGGCGGGTCGAGATCGATAAGCCAGCGGGCGGGGTGCGGAAGATAGGAATCCCGACAGTACAAGATCGGCTGATCCAGCAGGCGATCCACCAAATAGTAAGCAAGGAGTACGAACCAAGATTCAGTGAGCATAGCTACGGTTTCCGGCCCGGACGGAGAGCCCACGATGCGGTAAACGAAGCACGGGGGTACATAGAGGACGGGAAATTGTGGGTAGTGGACATTGATCTGGAAACGTTCTTCGATAGGGTAAACCACGACCGGTTAATGGCGCGGCTGAAAGCCGACATAGGTGACAAGCGAGTGCTGCGACTGGTGAATGAGTACCTGAAAGCGGGGGTAATGGTGAA
>JBKEEC010000137.1:0-1744 GCA_047975785.1 Sphingomonadaceae bacterium
AAAACCAGGCAGCAGCGGCTCAGTCGTGATGGCGCACCCTCCCACGCGATCACGAGTTTCGGTCACGGAGAGGGACATTCCGGCGCGCGCCAGTTCTATAGCAGCCGCCACACCGTTGTGCCCTGCACCAGTGATAACGATATCATACTTATGAAGCGGCGCACTCCCCCCTCATCCCGAGCGGGCTGGCAAGAAAACCGTCCAGGCGCAAGCGAAAGAGCTTATATCACTCGGCAATGGGTCCGATATAGCGCCGCATCAGTTTATTGATCTTGGGCACGGTTTCCCTAGAATAGCGTGTCTGTTCCCCGGTCTTGGGATTAAGCGTATAAATCCCACTGTGGGGCTGGCAAGGCCCTTCGATATAGGTGACATCGACACCCGCTTCTTCCAGCCGGGCGGCAAAGAGACGCGCCTCATCGCGCAGCACTTCCCATTCCCCAGCCCAGATGATCGCGGGGGAGAGATCCTTCGCGGAAGGAACGAGTAACGGCGAGGCACGCCAGTCCCAACTGTCCTCGCTGGAACGCAAATACAGTCTGGTAACCGTATCGGCGGTTACCTTGGTGAGGCTATAATTGGCGAATTCTTCATAGGATTGCGTTGCGTTTCGGGTATCGAAAACCGGTGTCCACAGCCACTGTACCGCCGGTTTCTGGATTCCTGCATCACGCGCCATTATCGAGACGACTGCAGCGATATTAGCCCCCGTGCAACCTCCACCTATACCGATCCGAGTGTTATCGAAGCCGATTTCTTCGGCATGATCGACGAGATATTGGTAAGCCGCAAAACTGTCTTCCACTTGAGCCGGAAATTTTGCTTTCCACGATACCCGATGGTCGAGATGCGCTACCGCGCAGCCCCAATCCCTTGCATAACCGCTATTTTCGGTATCGTGGCGTTCGAGACCCTCCCACATCGCCCAGCCACCACCATGCGTATGCAAGTAAAGCCCCAAGGGGCCTTCGTGGCTTTCTGGCATGTAGATCCGCATCGGCAGGGGGCCGGCAGGACACGGTACTTCGATGTTCCAGGCTTTGATACCAGGCGCAAGCACAGTCGGGTCAGGCCTTGGCGCAGGCTCGAAATCATATTGACCGAAAGGTAAGTTTATCAGCCGGGTTTCTTCATCGACTTCAGCCATCCGCTGTTGGCGCAGAGCTTCATAGTCGATACTGGGCTCTAGAGGTGGCAACGATCCGGGAACCGGCAAGCGATCAACGGGGCCCCACTCAATGGCAGGTGGCGAATCCGGCACCACGGCTACGGGGTCAGACGATTCCCATACGCTCGAACTCATAAACATATCCTCTCTTAATAAAGTGACGAAAACCAAGCCCGGGAACGGCGTTGACCTCCTATTGCCTATTGCACCGTGTCAGGATGGTCGGGGCCACTTTGGTCGGCTGCAATCATGCCGTCCAATTTGCGTCTCACTCTCACCGCAGCCGCATCGACAGATAACAGCACCGGTTTCAGCTTCCAAAAATCCACACCACCCATATTGACACTTTGTTTTTCCAGTATCGGCTTGTCTTCATTCAGAAATGCCTGCTCAGCGCTCGCCTGGAGTGCAGCGGTCACATTTGCATCGTCTTGTGCAAAATAGCGCCAAGTCCGCATGAAATAGTGTGTTGAGTGTTCGGTTTCCGGAACCATGTTATGAATTGCTTTGGTACTTACCGCTCTCTTTTCACCTGCTGGCACGACGGAAAAAGACAGGATCATGAACCCTGGTGCC
>JBKEEC010000138.1:0-9142 GCA_047975785.1 Sphingomonadaceae bacterium
ATAACGGCCATGTCTGGGTCAAGAGATTGCGTTAGATTTGCCCAATATCCATTTGTAAAATAAAAAGGCGCGCGCAAATTTCCATTCACCCGCGCCCTGATATTTCATTCACCTGATTGATGATGAATGGCAGATATTGCCAGCCAGATTCAGCCCCCTGCTTCCTGATTGGCATAAAGTGCCCAGAGCTGGGCGATCTGGCCACGCGACCCCTGCACCTTGGCAAAAGTTGCTTTGGCGTCATCATATTTCCCAAGGTCAACTTGTGCGATGCCAAGCCGGGTCAGTGCGCGGTCCGAATCCACGCACGGCTTGGTCAGTGCAATAGTGTACATTTCCTCGGCCTGGGCGGCATCACCATAGCTCAGAAATGCATCACCTGCTGCCATTGCAGTGACTGCCTTTGAACTTGCACTGCGCGCATCCTTGGCCAAAGCTGGCAGGTCAGCCTTATCCGCCGCCAGTCGGCCTTTGGAAACGCTCATGGCTTCTGATACGAATACATCACCATTATTCAGCTTGCCGCCATTGATGCCTTCTTGCAGAACAACGGTAACCTCGCCTGGCAGACGGCGCGCATCAGCAGCCGAGATGTAATCAACATAATCGCGCTCATTACGCATACTGCCGGTGCGACGGGCAAGGCGCATCAGATCAAGCGTTGCCTGATCATCGTAATTGAAGAAGCTACGCTCAATCGCCACGGCATCGCCCCAGCTATCGCTGGACGGGTCTTGCTGGATCAGCAGAGCGGCAAAACGGCGGGCTTCATCACCATTCCCGGCCTTGTAGGCTACGGCCAGACCACGCTTGGGCCAGCTTTCAGGAATAGGCCGTCCTTCAGCCTTGTATTTTGCAATGGCGGCGGACAGATAATTCAGGCCGGCTGTAATATTATCTTCAGCAATATAGCTTTCTGCGATCAGGGCTTCAGGGCCATTATCGGTGTAACCTGCGGCAAGAGCTTTCTCGATACGATCACGAGCCGCAGGATAATCCTTCGCCTGAAAGGCGAGCTGGCCTGCTACAAACAGGAATTGTCCGAGCTGCTCAGGAGCAACCTTTCCGCTTTCAAGCATCATATCCATACCCTGCCGTTGCAGGGCTGAATCTTTCGATTTTGTGCCGACATTATAGGCAAGCTGTCCAGCGGCAAAGCGATCATCTTCGGTCTGCACAGCGGCCATGACAGAGGGAAGCTCTCCCTTGATGCTGGCAAAATCCGCGCCTTCGGCATTCGCCTTGCCTGCCACCGGCTGATATACGGCGACAAAGCCCTTGGAGTAATTCGATTTTCCGGCCTTGGCTTTTTTAGCTGCATGAGCCGGAGCTTCCAGAACACCCAAGCCGAGCGTTGTGACCCCCGCAAGAGCAAACGCCAGAGCGAGATGTGATCCAAAAGTCGACTTTTTCTTTTGCACGCCAGAGCGAACATATGAAAACATCAAGGTTTCTCCCAAAATAAAACGAGGCGGGGGGCGACCCGACCCCCTGTGAAACATCTGCAATGCCGCTAGTGCACTCTGGCGGCAGGAAAAGCAATTACTGCTTTGAACAGGCACGACTGAACGGGTATTGAACACGATAGTCGGCGCAAGCCCCGTACAAGCCTTGATCGAGAGCCTTTCCGGCCGGTTTATAGCGCCACATATGTGGAAAAACTCCGTTATTTCGCAACTGGGGCCTCATAGCGAGTGGCAAGAGCGTACTAATTGCCCTAGGAAGCTGATCACCCCTAATATGAGCAGCAAGCAGAAAACAGAGCTTTGAGCGACACGACTGAAACCGGAACCCCGGCGGCACCTCCATCGGGCGAATTTGCGCGCATCGACATCGTCGATGAAATGAAAACGAGCTATCTCGATTATGCGATGAGCGTAATCGTATCGCGCGCCCTGCCCGATGTGCGTGACGGGCTGAAACCTGTACACAGGCGCATTCTCTACGCCAGTCAGGAAGGCGGATTCGTCCATAACCGCCCCTATCGCAAATCATCAAAAATCGTCGGTGACGTGATGGGTAACTATCACCCCCACGGCGACTCTGCCATTTATGATGCGCTGGCCCGCATGACCCAGCCCTGGTCCATGCGGGTTCCGCTGATCGATGGTCAGGGGAATTTCGGCTCGATGGACCCTGACCCGCCGGCCGCCATGCGGTATACCGAAGCACGTCTTGCCCGCGTAACAGCTACGCTGCTGGATGATCTCGACAAGGATACTGTCGATTTTGCCGACAATTACGATGGCTCACGTTCTGAACCCACAGTTTTGCCTGCCCGCTTTCCCAACCTGCTGGTCAATGGTTCGGGCGGCATTGCCGTGGGCATGGCGACCAACATCCCGCCGCATAATCTGGGTGAAGTTATCGATGGCTGCCTTGCCTTTATTGAAAATCCGGCCATCTCATCCGAGGAACTGATCCAGTATATCCCCGGCCCTGATTTTCCTACTGCCCCCCTGATTCTTGGCCAGTCGGGAGCACGCGCTGCCTATACAACCGGGCGCGGTTCTATCCTGATGCGTGCGCGCCATGAAATCGAGGAGCGTCGCGGGGACAGACGTTCTATCGTGCTGACAGCAATACCCTATCAGGTCGGTAAATCCGGGCTGGTCGAGAAAATCGCAGAAGCCGTCAAGGACAAGCGGATTGAAGGCATCTCCGATATTCGCGATGAATCCAACCGCGAGGGTGTTCGCGTTGTTGTAGACCTGAAGCGTGATGCCTCGGCTGATGTCGTTCTCAACCAGATATGGCGCTACACACCTGCGCAGGCGAGCTTCCCGGCCAATATGCTGGCGATCCGCGGAGGCAGGCCAGAAGTGCTGAACCTGCGGGATATCGTCCAGTCATTCATCCAGTTCCGCGAAGAGGTCATAACCCGACGCACCAAGTATGAGCTGAACAAGGCCCGTGACCGGGCGCATCTTCTGCTTGGGCTTGTTGTTGCAGTGTCCAATCTGGACGAAGTGGTAGCCATCATTCGCGGGTCATCCAATCCCGCACAGGCGCGCGAAAAACTTCTCGCGCGGGAATGGCCCATTGGCGATATTGCGCAATATATTGCTCTGGTTGAAGCAATCGAGCCCAGCGCCGAACAGGACGGCGGCAGTTACAAACTGTCAGAACGTCAGGTCCGGGCAATTCTGGAACTGCGTCTTCACCGGTTGACCGCTCTGGGGCGGGACGAAATCGGCGATGAACTGAAAGAGCTGGCTGCGGCCATCGCAGAATATCTGTCGATTCTGTCTGACCGGGTTAAACTCTATGGCGTTCTTCGCGATGAGCTGGTCGAAATTCGCGAACTTTACGCCACCCCGCGAGTTTCAGAAATTGCGCCCGCATGGGATGGTCTGGAAGATGAAGACCTGATCGAGCGGGACGAGATGGTCGTCACCGTGACTCTGGATGGCTATATCAAGCGCACGCCGCTTTCCACATTCAGGGCGCAAAGCCGGGGAGGCAAAGGCCGGGCCGGCATGTCGACCAAAGACGAAGACGCCGTTTCGAATATGTTTGTTACCAGCACGCATAACCCGGTGCTGTTTTTCTCTTCGGCGGGCAAGGCGTATCGGCTCAAGGTGTGGCGCCTGCCCGAAGGTGGACCAGCAACCCGCGGACGTCCGATCATCAATCTCTTGCCAGCACTCGACAAGGATGAAACCATCGCCGCCGTGCTCCCGCTTCCTGAAGATGAGGATAGCTGGGGGATGCTCAGTGTCGTCTTTGCAACCGCCAAAGGAAGCGTGCGACGCAATTCCATGGATGCTTTTGCCAATATTCCCTCCAACGGGAAGCTGGCGATGCGGTTTGAAGATGGTTCGGATGATCGACTCATCGGTGTTGCCTTGCTTGATCCGGGCGATGATGTGCTGCTCGCCAGTCGGCAGGGCAAAGCCATCCGTTTTGCCGGTGATGATGTGCGCGAATTCACAAGCCGGACTTCAACCGGTGTGCGCGGGATGAATCTCAAGGGTGATGACGAGGTCGTATCCCTGTCCATCCTGCACAGGGTTGGCACAACCGCCGAAGAGCGTGAGCAATATTTGCGATTTGCTCCATGGAAGGCGGAAAAAGAAGGCGAACCTGATCTTGGCCCTGAGCGTTACGAGGAATTGCAACGGGAAGAACAGTTTATCCTGACTGTTTGCGCCAATGGTTATGGCAAAATGTCATCTGCCTATGAATATCGCCGTATCGGACGGGGCGGACAGGGCATCACCAATATCGACAATATCAGGCGCAACGGACCAGTCGTTGCCAGCTTTACCGCAACCACGAATGAACAATTGATGCTGGTAACAGATCAGGCAAAGCTGATCCGTATCGGGCTGGATAGCCTACGGGTCATTGGCCGTGGGTCAGCAGGTGTCCGGCTGTTCAATGTTTCTGATAATGAGCACATCGTCAGCGCGGTGCGTCTGGATGAGCAGGAAGCGCCGGAAGACAGTGCCGAAGACGCTATTGTTGAGGAAATGCAGGTTCGTGACAGTGCTGAAACCACTATTCCTGACGAACCGGACCGCGACGACCCTCCATCAGACGCATGATATAATGGGGGAACAGCCCGGCATTCAAGCCGGGCTGTTGAATTATCCTGCAATACTACGATGTATTACAATTCGCCTTCTATCCACGCCTTGAGCTGATTTTTGGGAGCTGCGCCCAGCTTTTTCGCAACAGGCTTGCCATCGCGGAACAGGACAAGCAGCGGAATTGACTGAACGCCCATTTGTCCGGGGATATCGGTATTTTCCATGATGTCCATTTTGACAACATTTACCTTATCCGCCAGCTCATCGCTGATCTCTTCCAGTGCCGGGGCAATCATCTTGCACGGCCCGCACCAGTCCGCCCAGAAATCAACCACGACAGGCTTGTCGGAATCGATCACATCAGATTGAAAACTGGTATCCGTAACGGCTTTGGTCGGCATGAAAAATCTCCTGTCTGGGATATTTGCTTAATGTAGGGAATGGATAGAATTGGGCAAGAACCGGCAGCCATAGCTTTATTCGCCATGTGACAAGGCAGGCTTTCTACGGGTCAGCTCCTCTGCCGGAATCTCCATCAGAACAGGGGCTGCCGTATACAGCAAGGCCGCATATATCCTGCGGTCAGGATATATAACCTGCAAAGCTGCACTATAGACTGCCATCTGCCGTATATTGGCTTCGGGGATATCTTGAATGGTTGCCGGAACACGCTGATTTGTCTTGAAATCGACAACCCTTACCTCACTGTCCGTAACCAGCAGCCTGTCAACTGTTCCTGCAATAACCTGGCCATCAACTACGGATGCCAGCGGGACTTCTGCCAGCGATCCGGGAGCGAAAACCGCACTGAACTGTGGGTCATCAAGCACCTCCAATACCGATTGCAGAAGAGAGTTTCTGACATCAGATGGCAAATCGTCTGACCGGTTCCGAAGCCACTCTGCACCTGCACCAGCCCGCTCATCAGGAGGAATTTCAGGCAGGCGTTCCAGCAAGGAATGAATCAGAGTCCCCCGCCGCGCCGCCTCCATCGCCTGTTCCGACCTTGCGGGAGGATAGGCGCTGTGATCCTGCCCTGCAGATGATGGGGCCAATGGTCGTGGAGGACGGGGCTCTCTGGCAATCGGAGTGCAGGCCCATTCAGGCAAGGATTCATAACCATTTCCGGATTCCGGCATTATAATTCCGGCTGATTGCCCATGCTTGATGGCAGGCATGGTTTGACCAGCCTCGATGCCAATCGACTTGCTCCCTCCCCATATTTCATCTTCGAGAGTATCGCCATCAAACAGGGGGGAGAGCATTCCATACCAGCTCTCATCTGCCGGAGTCGTTTCCTTCTTTCCAAGTGCCCCGCCTATGAACAGGGCTTCTTCTGCCCGTGTCATCGCAACATATAGCAGCCGCCAATGTTCGCGCATGTCCTCCTCTTTCGCGGCTTCTGCCGACTGAAGGAGCCTGCCCGTCATGACACTCTTGCTTACCGGAAGGACAGGAACACGGGTTTCTACAGAACTGACAGAACGAAGATCGTCATTTTCTGCCAAGGTCAGGTCGCGGCTTTTGCTCTTAGCCGGATTGCCCGTAGCATCGGCAAGAATGACTATAGGAGATTCCAGCCCTTTTGAGCCATGAACGGTCATTACCCGCACTTCATTGGCATGTGTGCCTAAGTCGCGTTTCAATTCACCATTATTGGCATCAAACCACTTGATAAAACCCTGAAGGCTGGATGTATGCGATGACGTATAGGCATGGGCAGCATTCAGCAATTCATCAATTGCGTCATTGGCCTCGCTGCCAAGACGGGCCACCAGAGCACGTCTGCCATTCCAGGGACCAACCAGAATCCAGTGAAGCAAGGCTCCGGGAGTATCATAATCGGCGAGGTTTAATACTTCCCGCAGCCGCGCGATTGTCTCCAGAACCAGAGGGCTTTTACTCGATTGCAAATGGCGCCAGAGTGCGACAGGAGGCTGGCGCTTCTGCCCGATGGAAAGAGGTTCCCTGAAGGCATGTTCAAGCAAATCCTCCTGTGTCCACCCGCCCAGAGGAGACACAAGAAAATTGGCAAGATTGAGATCATCCAGCGGCTGAACACAAAATCGGGCCACTGTCATCAGATCCTTGACCACCAGCGGCGCGCCGAGCCGCAAACGATCTACCCCCGCCACCGGCACACCGGCAGCATACAAACGCGCGACAATCAGAGCTGCAAGCGCGCTTCGCTTGCGTACCAGCACCATAATATCACCTGGTGTTGCACGCTGCGCTGTGCCAGATTTTGTCAAGATAAAACCATGATCGAGCCACTGTTTTATCTGGGATGCAATGCGATCAGCCATTGTCCGTTCGGGGGCAGGCAGCCAGTCATCGTTCTGGCCTAAATCGTTCTGGCCTGAATCGTTCTGGCCTGAATCGTTCTGGCCTTCGGAATCTTCGCTGTCATTGCCCGGTTGAACAGGATTCCACAAAGTGACTTGCCCCGGAATATCCAGACCGATATGACGATCCACCTGCCTGTCGAGGCCAATGGCTTCAGGACCGATCAGGTCCAGCGCCTGATTCACAAAATCCAGAACGGTTTGCGATGTGCGGTAGGAGCGGCCCAGATCAAGCTCCAGCAACTCTCTTCGGGTAACAGAACCGCGGGATTTAACCGCATTATCTGCGGCGTCTGCCATCAATTGAGAAAACTGCTCTTGTGCAATGCGGAAATTTTCCGGGCTTGTTCCCTGAAATCCGAATATGGCCTGCTTGTAATCACCGACAACAAAAATGGTTCGGATCTTGTCTTCATGCTGCCCTAGGCCAGTGAAGAAATCTCCTGTCAGTGCCTTGATAATGGACCATTGCGACGCATTTGTATCCTGTGCTTCATCCACCAGAATATGATCAAACCGGCGATCCAGCTTGAACCTTATCCAGTCAGAAATATCACTACGGGTCAGCAGGCGCGCAGCCACGCGTATCTGGTCATCAAAATCAATAAACCCTTCCCGCGCCTTGGCATCATCCCACGCCAGTGCAAAAAGACGGCCAAGTTCCAGAGCCGGAGCAAGATCTTCTGCAAACCCCACAAGAAACTGCATCGCCTTGATCTGCTCAAAGCTGCGGTGGACAGCCTCACTTGCTTCCAGAAAATCCTCTGCCGCATTTTTGGGAAGCTTTCCGGTTCCTTTCTGTGTGAACATTGCTTTATGCAGGGTGGGAAGCGCATCAAGCCGGTCTGCTGCAGAGGCCGCAAGCCATTGCTGAATAAGACCGGCGACCTCCTTGCCAGTTTTCCCCTTCCATAGCTGATAGCCTGACAGGCAGGTATGAAGCGGTATTTCGTCAAATTGCGGTGAACTGCACAGGCTGGCCAGCCAGTTCAAATCAGCATCCGGTGGTAGACCCAGAAGTTGCCTTGTCCGGCCCTTCATCGGAGGTTGCCAGCTCGCCGGACCATACCACATATCCCGCGCATCTGCGCAGCGCATCAGCCAGTTGCGGACCCCATCAGGGCTTTGCGAAAGACTTAGATCTGACAATGTGCCCAGCATGGGTATATTATTGGTTTCTGCCAGATTTGAAACCAGATCAGCCAGCACTTGCTGCGCCAGCAGGTCCCGGTCCCTGTCTTCCATCGCCCTTGTGCCGGGTTGCAGGCCTGCTTCTTCAGGAAAAGCAGCCAGCAGCCATTGGGAAAAAGCATGGATTGTATCGATCCGCAGCCCTCCCCCCGGACAATCCAGCACACTTGCAAACAGGCTGCGCGCCCTCGCCTGCGTTTTCGCGTCCACAGATGCACCAATGGCCGCAAGGTCAATTGCAAGTTCATCGGGTTTCATCCGCACCCAGCGAGCCAGCACATCATTGACGCGTGTTGCCATTTCTGCAGCACCGGCCTTGGTGAAGGTCAGGCACAGGATTTGTTCGGGCCGGGTTTCTTCCATCAACAGCAGACGCAAGACCCGTGCGGACAGAACCTGGGTCTTGCCGGTTCCCGCCGAAGCAGAAAGCCATACACTGTCTTGCGGAGCGACAGCCCCCATCTGGGCGCCCTTCAGGGAGTAAATGCGCCCCTTCACGCTTCGCGCCCCAGCCATTCATCAAGGCGCATCAACTGATCATAGGTATTATAGACCTTGGCATCGAGATTAAGCCGTGCGGTAAAGGGCTCGTTACCTGTAATCCACCTGGACAAAGCTTCATCCAGATAATCGGCAGTAAGTTTGACAAAATTTGCAGGGTCAATCTGACTTCGGTTGTTCCCTGCCTTCACCGGGCTTTTGATATAGCCAAAACCGGTATCGCTTTTATCGCTGCGTCCCAGTGACCAATATTCAAACC
Source organism: Sphingomonadaceae bacterium (assembly GCA_047975785.1). GTDB lineage: Bacteria > Pseudomonadota > Alphaproteobacteria > Sphingomonadales > Sphingomonadaceae > JACXVD01. The sequence goes on from JBKEEC010000138.1 coordinate 8,832, forward strand.
GGCTGGGTATGCCTCTGCATGTGTCGAATCCGCCTTCCTCCACCATCAACCCGATTGTGCCAAGCTGGAGCGAGTATCCTGCCTCCACCTGCTTGCTCTCTGGCGGGGTGCCAGTCTTGTAATCAATAATGGCAAAAGTGCCATCAGAAAGCCTGTCAATCCGGTCAGCCTTGCCAAATATTACGACGCCATTGCGACTGATTTGCCCCCATTCCTCAAAACAGACAGGTGTGCGGTCCAGGGTTTGCGTCACCTGCTGCTTTACCCATTCCAGAGCCTTCATCAAACGTGGTTGCCACAGGATGCGAATG
>JBKEEC010000139.1:0-7119 GCA_047975785.1 Sphingomonadaceae bacterium
GATCTGGTGGACATAGCACGAGCGAAACACCCGATCCCATCCCGAACTCGGCCGTTAAGCGCCGTCGCGCCAATGGTACTGCGTCCTAAGACGTGGGAGAGTAGGTCACCGCCAGATCTGAAAAGAAACGCAACTCTCTAAACGATGAACACAACCCGCGCCAATCACCAACCCGATCGGCGCAGCAGCGCTTAACGCGCACCTGTCGCGGGGTAGAGCAGCCCGGTAGCTCGTCAGGCTCATAACCTGAAGGTCGTAGGTTCAAATCCTACCCCCGCAACCAAATCTGTGAAATAAATCAAACGCTTGGATGCCGACAGAAATAGTCGGACATCGCAATCGCCGCTTTACATCAACGCCACATCAACGTTTGGGGAGGCCGGTGGTGCTGTGCCAAGTCTTCCCCTCAATCGTCAGGGCTCATAGTGAGTACTCCTGGTCGCGAAATATGTCTTGCGAACTCCTGCGTCAGTTTTGATATCAACTCTTCGCGCAACCTGTAAACCGGCGTCCACTCGGCAATTTTGCCGCGTGGTACACTCAGTGCGCAGTTCAAGAATACTGACAATTTTCCGGGTGCAGGCGGGTCACCGACAACAATTGCAGGCGTTGTCCACTCCAACCCAGACTTCTTACTCTTTTTCGCATAAAGGCGAGCATTATTCGCACGTGAGCCGTCGGCGTTATCGAAGGGCCACTCGAGGCCGAGAAGACAGAGCAGAGGGCCGTCCTTTGGTTGGGCTTGGTCACATGATGCACCGATCTGTACCAACCTTAGAGAGCATTTTTTCCAATCATCCTCGTGCATGCCAAATAACTTATCCGAGCAAAACTGCTCAACCGAGAGGTCAAAATATTCGGCTAACGCAGCCGCTACATCCGCGAATGGGAACTTACTGACGGCGCCAAGATCCGAAGCTTGGATGGCGACACTGTTAGGGGACGTCGCCCTAGAAATATGGATGGCCGTATTGATTGCTGCTTGGACAGGCACCGGGGCAAACCCCTGTTCCCTTGGTCGAGTCAGAGCGGACTTCCAAGAGGCCCTTGCATCACCCTCAGGATCGTGCTCGGTGACGCGATCAGCAAGAATAGGGACAAGCACGTGATTAATTGCTTCGCGGGGATTTTCCTCGGCTCGGTTAATCCCCGCTCCGGCTTGCGCTAAGCGGTACAGGATTTGACCGAGTTCATTACCGAAGTCATCTGACGCACGCGCTTGCACCGGAACAAGATCAACAATCGATCGCAGAACCGCGCCAGCAGCGACAGATACGTCGGCCTCCCAACTTAGTAGTGCCTTCATCTGCGGACTTTGAGATACCCGGTCCATGATGTCTGTTCGCAGCTGCTCCGCCTTAATCACCCTGCCATCGCTGGTATCAATATAGTCTCCTTTCCGCAGTGCCGCGAAGAAGACTGGGAGATAGCGGGCGTCCTCGCCAATAAACCGTTCAAACAAAACGGACTTCAGGTCATCAAGATCGGGATTTTCGGCCCATAGGACCAGACCGTACGGTCCGCTGTCCGGGCAAATGATCTTGGTTATCACCTCTTGTAGAGCCGAAAATGCGACCTTTTTATCCGTGGCGAAAGTGGCGCCCGTAACAAGATTTAGATCAAGAAAAAGTATACGAGTGCCGGGGAGGGGCGACCAGTCGGCGACGGATTCGTCATCGTACAGTTTTGAATGGCAGTCCAATCGCAGTGTATCCAACGCATCCTTGACGCCCTTCAGATGATGGGGCTTATCATCCACGATGACAAATCTAGAATGCAGCAGCATAACTATTCCCTCAACTCTGCAAATCGAAGTGCAACGACAGCCCCGTCGAAACTGTCAGGCACATCTACTTCTGAAGCGTCAGGAAATACTAATGCTCCATCGTTAAGCTCCATAACCATATTTGCGTAGTAAAGGCCCATACCCATGCCGTCCGGTCTTCTGGTATAGAATGGGCGAACAATCTCGGAGGGAGCGTCATTAAACCCCGGGCCCGTATCCGCAATTATGATTGCCGGACCGTCGCCGACATTCTCGTCAATTCCAATGTAAAGCCTGCGGCCTGCTTCATCCTCGTTCGGCCACTTAGCACGCATCCAATATATTGCGTTGTCAATAATGTTGGTAATCGCGCCCAACGTAAGGCCAAACGAGCAAGATACTGTCACCTCGGGCGCTCCATCGTCCACGGCCGGGCATTCCAGTCGAACGTTATGATGCCTGAAGCGAATCCTGTTCAGGTCGCGAGCCCTTTGTACAAGCTTTCGTAGATCCACGGGCTTGCGATCTTTCTTGCGCAAAAGATCCGAAAACCCGTCAAGAAGTCTCATCATCTCTTCTACCTGAGACGCGACGCCTTCCATTTCAGGGCGGTTTTCGATGTTTTTGTACAGTGACCTGACGCCCTGCTCGATCTCATGGAAAACTACCGCCAAGCTTGTTCCTGAGATGCCGGTAGCGAGCAGTCGATTTTTCATCTCGACATATTCGTTCTCAATCCTATCCAGCAAGGGGTCTATTGCTCCCGAGAGGTTGTTCCGGCTGGCAATCGTTCTGATCTTGGAAACGGGCTCCATGATGCTTCGGGTCTCGGGATCCTGCACCTCCCCGAGAAGCTTGCGAATAGCTTTCCTATCAATTTCGCGCTCTCGTTGCAGGGGATCAATCGCGCCAAGAACGATGCGCCTGAACCTCTCATATGCATCATTCTCGATGAAGCCTTCCCGATTTGATTTTTCCACCAGAGCGGAGCTTCTATCCTGGCTGATTGATATGTGGCCGACGACAATGTTTCGGCTCAAGCCTCTGGTAGGATTGTTCACCCGCTTCAGGTCGAGCCCGAGCCAGTCATTGCTACGCTCGCCGTAATCGTAAACCCGAATTCCGTCGCGATAGACTCGTATGCCACCATTCTCGTCGAGAAAATCCTTGATAAGCTTTGTCTCGCCCATCTGCTTTGCAATGCGCGGAGTGAGATCGAAAACATAGAACTCACCTGAAACCGGACCGATGCCATCGAGCATGCTGAGATCGGCAATCACCTTTCGCATGCTGCCTACTTGTAACTTGCCGCTAAACAGCGGATCGTCATCATCATTCTCCGGGGGAGGGATCAGAAGCGATGTATGATCTTCCCTGACCTCCCGCGCCTTGCACTGGATTCCCGGAATTCCTTTGAAATCATAGCTATAGCGGAACTCATGGCCATCAAAGTCAAAGCTGTATTTCCACGGAGCGCGTTTGAGCAGTTCTGCGGGGTCAGGGAGCCGCTCGATCCACTGGGGATAGTCCGGGACTTGCAGGATCGCTTGAAAGTCGTCCCTGCCGACTTGCCCAAATGGTGAGGAAATGGAGGTAATCTGACGATACAGGCGCCGTATTTCACCTCTTGTCCAGCGCTTGTCACGCAACTCGGATATCTGGATCTCGGTGCCCGTTCGGTCACCCGTAAAGACCTCAGGCGTTCGGATCTCGATGTCGACCTCGGCATCCGCTAAAAATTCTTGCTCAATCATGCGGTTCCAGTCGATTTCAACCACGACCTCAGGCTCGTCATGTGAGCGCGTAATCATACGGATCTTATTGCCGAGCTTGTGCACAGAAAGCCGCCCTAGGCCCTTTGAGCCGAGCGGGAGACGTCCCTTCGGAGTACGCTGCTTTCTTGCCAGCTGTTTCTCCTTGTGATCGTGTGCAATAACAAGCCAAATGTCGCGGACGATATCGAGCGACATGCCTGAACCATCGTCGGTGATGCGTATGGATGGGTTGGAAGAGCCGATTCCCTTGATCTCAATTTCCACCTTTGATGCGTCTGCATCATATGCGTTTTTTACAAGCTCGAATACAGCGAGGCGTGGAGTGCCGATAAGTTGGTCACCCAACTGTTGAAGTAGTCTCGCCCGAGGGCGGAAATGCCTCTCAATATCTTCTGGCATAGTATTAAGTGCTTCCCCCTAAAGTCGGCTCTTCCGAAGGTTCTGGCATCTACAGTTTTACCTGCCGCTAGACCCAAAAGCTCATCGCCGGACCAATTACCCCATTGCAGAACTGTTCAAATGTCAAAACGTTTTTATGGCCACTGTACTCGGTTTCCCTCGCGTCCATAAGGCTTTCCGGAATCACAAGATGAACGCCAAAGGACGCCATATCCTCTATCGCGTTCCCTGCGATGTTTTCGTCGACCGTGGTCAGGTAGAGCCTGTGTTCGCCCTTCTCGCGCTCGACCTGCTTCCAACGCTCGCGCAGGGTGGTCTTGGCGCTTAGGATAAGCCCTGATGCGGCAGCCGCGTCACCGCTCCGGATGAAGCGCAGAGATGGCAGTATGAAGTCCGGCCGCTTCTTCGCTTCGATGACGACCTGCTTTTCGAAGGGGATTCCTCCAGCTGACAGCATTGCCTCGATATGGTGCTCGTAGGAATAACCCGCCCGTGATTTCCGCTGCTGGCTCGCCGACAGCATCAGCGCATCGACCTGCGGCAGTTCGCTGACCAGTCGCCGGATGACTTCCGCGACAGTCATGTCACGCGGTTTGTCGCCCATGACGATGCGGACAAGCTCAACAGCCCGTTCGCGGCGCTGGAACTCCCGAAACATGTCCCATTCGATGATGCGGCTGATTTCACGCAGGGCATCCCCCGGGCGCTTGATCACAAAGGGATCAAGGCGTTCCAGACCGTGCAGCTCAAGGTATCGGCCACGCGCCAGCCCGGCCAGTTCTTCGGTCTTCGGCATTGCCGCGCGGGCGCGGGCGAAGTCGACAATCGTTCCGGCATGCCAGGCTGCGATGAGCTCTTCGACGAAATCCAGCACGCGATCTTGCTCCCGCGCACGGATTTCGGCGGGCTCGAACTCACCGATCAGGAAGTCGGGCGTGATGTCGAGCTGTGCCAGTAGCAGTTCGGCGTCATCGCTGGCGGAATCGATGGTCAGGCATTCGTAGGCAGTATCTTCACCCTGCCGGTATCGGCCCATAACGAGGAATGACGCAGGCGAAAGGTAGCCGAAGCATTCCTTCGGCAGGCGGGTCATATGCGTTTCGGCGCCCTTGCTCGTGTAATGCACGATCCGGGTGTGTTTGCTACGCTCGTCGTCAAAAGCCTGTGGCCAATATGTGTTGAACCAGGCCTCCCGGATCGGGGCGGCGTTGGCATCTTTGCGTGCCTTGGTCTCGAGAGGCGGAAAGAATCCGCCTTCACGTTGTTCGGCGGGGATGTAAACCCCGGCCTGATGCTTGTTGGCGAAGCGCGCCCAGTCACGGTCGTTGTTCGAGAGTTTCTTGACCAGAACCCGTTCCGCCCGGTTCAACAGGTCCGTCAGCAGGCCTGCCTGACCATCGTCCTCGTTCTCAAAGTCGAAAATGCTCTGCTCGTTCAACTCAACCGCCTGTGTCTGCTGTCAGGCCTTCGAGTGTCAGCCTCTTGTCTGCAGAACATAGCCAATCGATCAGGGAGTCAATCACCGCCTCGGGCGGCAATTTACCGCGTCCCTTCAGAGCGCATTCCCAAATCAGGGCGACGCGCCAGCCCGACGACAGCAGTGCCGCGATATTGCGGACGTCCCGTTCCATGTTGCCAGTGATCTTGTCGCGCCAGAATTCCTGCCGTGTTGCCGGCCAGCGGAACATCGGGCAGTCATGACTGTGCCAGAAGCACCCATTCACGAAAATCACGGCATTATGTTTGGACAGAGTGAGGTCGGGCCTGCCTGGCAGCTTCCGGTCATGCAGACGGTAGCGAGACCCTCGGGCATGGAGGCCGTGCCGGATCAGCATCTCCGGTTTGGTATCTGCTCCCCGGATCGCCGCCATATTGCGGCTCCGGGTTTTGCTGTCGTGAACGTCAGCCAACTTTTCTAAAGGGCTCGGCTCCCGCGACGGCGAGTATGTGCGGGGCCATGACCCGTGCGACCTCGGCAAAAACGGGCACGGCCACTGAGTTTCCGAACTGCTTATAGGCTTGGGTGTCCGACACCGGGATCCGGAAGTCATCCGGATAGCCCATCAAACGCGCACATTCGCGCGGCGTCAGGCGGCGCGGGTTGTTCCCTTCGCCCCGGTTGACCAGAATTTCAGAGCCGTCCTTGTAGTAGCGGGCCGATAAAGTGCGCGAGATGCTGTCCCCGTCCACCAAGCCAAAGCCGAACCCATTCCCCTTGGCCTTATGCTTCGCAGCATAGCCTTGCAGATAGGCCCAGAGCTTGTCGGTCAGGGTGTATTTGTCGCTGACCACCGCATCCGGCACAACGGTGAAATGGCCCTCGGGCTGCTCTGTGCCATTTTCGGGGTGCAGGATATGGCGCATGCGCTTGGCGCCGTAGGCTGGTAACTGCACGCTGTCGAAACTGAACCCCGTTGGCTCGCGAAACCCTACCATGACGATGCGTTCGCGGTGCTGCGGCACGAAATGCCCGGCGTCGATGATCCGGGTCTCCAGCGTGTAACCAAGTTCCTCCGTCAGTTTGCGGCGTATCACCTCGAAGGTCCGGCCCTTGTCATGGCTTTTCAGGTTCTTGACGTTTTCAAGCATGAATGCCGCAGGGCGATGGTGCATCAGGATGCGCAGCACGTCGAAGAAAAGCGTCCCCTGAGTTTCATCGTCGAAACCATGCGCTCGGCCGAGCGCGTTCTTCTTGGAAACCCCCGCAATCGAGAAGGGCTGGCAGGGAAAACCCGCCACCAGAACATCATGCGCGGGAATGTCCTCCGCGTTGACCTCACGGATATCGCCAACCGGAAGACGGTTGTCAGGAAAGTTGGCCATATAGGTCTGCTGGGCGTATTTGTCCCATTCCGAGGTGAAGATGCAGCGCCCGCCAGCGCTCTCCATTGCCCGCCGCAGTCCGCCGATTCCTGCAAAGAGGTCGATGAACGTGAAGGCCTTGTCTGCGTCACCAGCATCTCGCCTCCGGTCAATTTCCATGTTCAGCAGGCGGATCACGCTTTCGCGGGGGATTTCCCCGCCGCGCTTCCAGCGATAGATGTGGCCTTCCGAATAGCCGAGGACACGAGCTGCTTCAGGAACAGTGTATCCGGCCTGCGCCAGGAGCGTGGAAAAATCAGCCTGCATGTCCCTCTGCCCTTTCTGGGAACTTTTCTGACACAATGTCTACATGATTCA
>JBKEEC010000140.1:0-2827 GCA_047975785.1 Sphingomonadaceae bacterium
AGTCCGGGTCGGTACGGCGGTCCGGGTCGGCGTCGCAGTCCAAGTAGGCGTAGGGGTGGTCGTATCGGTCGGAGTCGGCGTAAAAGTTGCAGTCGGCGTATCTGTCGGCGTGGGCGTATTCGTCGACGTTGCGGTGGGCGTGGGCGTATTGGTCGGCGTAAAGGTAGCGGTCGGCGTGGGTGTGGGCGTTGCAAGGGCCGCCCTCACATCCAGAGCGGGCATCCGAGAAAGCGAATAGAAGGTGCGCCCTTCATCGTCGCTGCGCAAAATCCAATTATTTTCGGCAGCCGCGTAGATAGTGCGCGGCGCTTTGGCTGTATTGGCGACAGCATAGATAACGCCTGTGTAATCAGCGCCGTCGACGGTCGCCCGGGTCCAGTCTCCATCGCTGCCCACCCAGAGGCCGTTGTCGGCGCCCGCCACCAGTTGTGAACCGGTGTAGGCAAGACTATAGACAAAAGTGGCGGGGAAGCCTTCGACCCGGCTCCAATTTTCGGCGTCTTCAGAGGTAAAGATGCCTTGTTCCGTTCCGACATAAAGCGTCCTGCCGGCTTCATCTTCTGCGAAACCATATACAATCGACGGCGTAGGGAAGGAGGAGATCTGTTCCCATACAGTCAACCCCGGCGGCAACAGATAAAGTCCATTGTGGGTTCCAGCCAGGAGATTGTCGCCGAAGCGATAGACAGCGCGCACGCGCCGCCCTTCGCCGACCAGCCCATCGACGAGTTGGAGCCAGGTGTCGCCGTTATCCTCGCTGCGATAGACGCCGTCGAAGCGGGTAGAGACATAGATGACCGGCTTACGCAATTCGATTACGGTGTAGAGATCGCCGATCGCGCTGTTTTCATTGAGCAATTCACGAAAATTGGGCAGCTCTTCCCAGGTGCGTCCGGCATCATCGCTGCGGAAGAGGTAGCCGAAAGCGCCGTCTCCGGCAAAGACGATGTTTGCGTTTTGCGGGTCGAACGCCAATCCGGTGACGCTGATGTTCTCAACGGAGCCGTCTGCAGAAGCCGTCCAGCTCACGCCGCCGTCAGTACTACGATAAATATTGGCCGGATCCGGAGCGTTGAGCGTGCCCGCCAGAAGTACATCCGGCTTCCCCGGCTGAACAACAAGCGTAATCGGCGTATTACGCGTCGGCACAGTCTGGCTCCAAACGGGAACCGGAAGAGCGAATAGAAGGGCGAGCAAAAGCGCCCGAAAGATCCGATAACGGTGATGAGTCAAACGTTTCATAGAATTCAAATGTAACACAGGCGGGCAAGGAAAGAATAATGCATTGCGCTGTCAGGGAAAACGTTTCTGAAAGAGTATACATCGTGTAAAATGGCAAAAATCAGGTAACATTACCTGATTTTCATCCATCTTTCCCAATGGAAAGGTTATCTCTATGGGTTTTGAGTTATTTTGTGCAACACTGATTGCACTCCTGTTCGGTGTACTTGTCTGCTTTGCCGGTTATCGTTATTTTCTCTTTTTATTACCGATCTGGGGCTTCTTCTTCGGCTTCGGCGTGGGGGCGCAGGCTGTCCAGGCGCTCCTGGGTCAGGCCTTTCTCGGCACGGTGACAAGCTGGCTTGTCGGCTTTATGGTGGCGCTTCTTTTCGCCGTTCTCTCCTATCTCTTCTATTTCGTGGCAGTCACGCTCATGGCCGGGTCGCTGGGCTACGGACTGGGCGTCGCGCTCATGGGCGCGATCGGCCTCCAGTTCGGGTTGCTCACCTGGATTGTCGGCGTGGTCCTGGCAGTGGTCGTCGCAGTGGTTGTAATCGTCTTCAATCTGCAAAAATATGTGATCATCATCACAACAGCCATCGGCGGCGCGGCAATCTCGGTCGGGACGATCATGCTGGGGGTGGAGGGAATGTCTCTGGCCCAGACCACGGTTGACCCGATTCGCAGCATGCTGGGCGGCCACCCGTTGGCCATCATCATTTTCCTGATCATGGCCGTGGCCGGCATTGTGGTCCAATGGCAGGTCAACCAGACCTATGTGATCGAACCGTACGATAACAGAATCTGACGCAGCAGGATTGTCGTTCAACGCCTGGAAGCTGTCGGAGGGGGCGGCTTTCAGGCGGATTTGATCGTTGTTCTTTTGTCACATCGAGGAACACAGCGCACATGAACCACCTCAGCCAACTGTTCGGACTCGCGTTCGCTGTCTATCTCCTGATCGTTACCTTCCTGCTCATCCTGGAGAACCGTCGCCCCCAATCGACCTATGCGTGGATGCTGGCGTTTACCATCATGCCGGTTCTGGGCGTGATTCTCTATCTGTTTACGGGGCGAGGATGGAAGGCATTCAGCCAGGAGAGGAAGCTGGCGGATAAAGTTCTGGGCAAGGATTTCAGCGACAAGCTGCGCAACCGCATGCCGGATCTCGACGAGGTCGTCTCCCTGCTCTCCGCCGATGAGGACACGGAACGGGGCGCGAGTCTGCTGCGTCTTGTGGCCCACAACGCCGGGTCCGCGCTCACGGCCTATAACGACGCCGAAATCCTTCAGGACGCTGACGAATTCTATCCGCGGCTGCTGGAGGATCTGCGCAAGGCGCAACACCACATTCACCTTCAATATTACATCTGGACCGATGACGATTTCACCAAAGAGGTCAAGGATGTGCTGATCGAGCGGGCGCGGGCCGGGGTTCGGGTCCGCGCGCTCTATGACGCCAGCAGCAAGTCCATGTTGAGCAGCGAGTATATCAATGATCTAAAAGAGGCCGGCGTCCAATTGCTTCCGTATCTGGCCTACAATTCACTGCGCACGCTCCACCTCGCCAACTACCGTTGTCACCGCAAGATCACGGTCATCGACG